>JAKSIW010000038.1 GCA_024398555.1 Bacteroidaceae bacterium
GTTTACCCGATCCGGTAAGAGCGAATCTTTTTTTGGAACCGGAATTAGTCTTTGTCTTCGGCATTTTGTTGAAACTTTAATTGTTGTTATTAATAACGTGTCACGCGGACACGCGCTTGTTTACTCTGTCTTCTCTGCTGCAGGTTCCTCCTTTTCCTTCTTGGGAGCCGCCTTTTTGCCGATAGGGGCAATGAATATCGTCATTCTCTTGCCTTCCAGAACCGGAGCCTTCTCCTGTTTGCCGTACTCCTCGAGGTCCTTTACAAAGCGGGCAAGAATTTCTTCACCCTGTTCCTTGAAAAGTATTGAACGGCCCTTGAAGAAAACGTAAGCCTTGACCTTGTCTCCGTCCTGAAGAAATCCGATGGCATGCTTCAGCTTGAAGTTGTAGTCGTGGTCATCAGTCTGAGGTCCGAAACGAATCTCCTTGACATCAATCTTGACCTGCTTGGCCTTCTGTTCCTTCTGCTTTTTCTTGAGCTGATAGATAAACTTGGAATAATCCACCACTTTGCACACAGGCGGAACGGCATTGGGTGAAATCTCAACAAGATCAAGCTCCATTTCGTCTGCAATCCTGAGGGCCTCACGGAGTGAAACCACTCTAGGTTCCATATCGTCTCCGACAAGACGGACCTCTCTGGCACGGATTTGATCGTTGATCAGAAACTGATCGCTCAATTTGTCATTCTTCATTCACAAAGTGTTTGTTACCTGTTTGCTCAAAATTTAGCGCGCAAAGTTACCATTTATTTATCATACTGTTGACTTCTTCTGCAATTTTTTTGCCAAAGTCATCAATTTTCATATTACCAAGATTCTCAGCACCCTGCTTGCGGACATTGACCTCACCGTTCTGGGCCTCCTGCTCACCAACCACGAGCATGTACGGGATATGCTTGACCTCGTTGTCACGGATCTTACGACCGATCTTCTCATTGCGGTCATCCACGAATCCACGGATTTCGTATTTCTGCTCCAGCATTTCCTGCACCTGATGGGCATACTCATTCGCCTTCTCTGAAATAGGCAGGATAGCCACCTGATCCGGAGTCAGCCAGAGCGGGAACTTACCGGCGGTATGTTCGATGAGAACAGCCACGAAACGTTCCATTGAACCGAACGGGGCGCGGTGAATCATAACCGGGCGCTGTTTCTGATTGTCGGAATCAATGAATTCAAGCTCGAACCTCTGCGGCAGATTGTAATCCACCTGAATGGTGCCCAGCTGCCAGCGGCGGCCCAGCGCATCCTTCACCATGAAGTCAAGCTTCGGTCCGTAGAATGCCGCCTCGCCATACTCGACTGTAGCCTTCAAGCCCTTCTCCTGGCAAGCCTCCACAATGGCGCTCTCCGCCTTCTCCCAAACCTCGTCACTACCGACATACTTCTCGTGGTCGTTAGGGTCACGGAGTGATATCTGAGCCTCGAAGTTCTCGAAGTTGAGGGCCTTGAAGATGATTTCGATGATATCCATCACGCGGAGGAACTCATCCTTCACCTGATCCGGACGGCAGAAGATGTGGGCGTCGTCCTGAGTGAAGCTGCGCACGCGGGTCAGACCGTGGAGTTCACCGCTCTGTTCATAGCGATATACCGTTCCGAACTCGGCTATGCGGAGTGGCAGGTCACGG
Organism: Bacteroidaceae bacterium; assembly: GCA_024398555.1. GTDB lineage: Bacteria > Bacteroidota > Bacteroidia > Bacteroidales > Bacteroidaceae > Colenecus. Next base: position 1,635 of record JAKSIW010000038.1, read on the forward strand.
TATGAACGCGGCTGTGACTTGTAGATGCAGCAATGGTGAGGACAGTTCATCGGCTTCAGCATGTAGCACTCGCCCTCTTCAGGAGTGGTGATAGGCTGGAAACTGTCCTTGCCGTAATGATCCCAGTGACCGGAAGTGACATAAAGTTGTTTGGAGCCGATATGCGGGGTTATTACCTGCTGATAGCCGTAACGCTTCTGGATGCGGGACAGGAAGTCCTGCAGGCGCAGACGGAGTGCGGTACCCTTCGGCAGCCAGATAGGCAGACCCTTGCCCACCATCTCACTGAACATGAAGAGTTCCATCTCCTTGCCAATCTTGCGATGGTCGCGTTTCTTGGCCTCCTCAAGCAATACCAGATACTCGTCCAGAAGTTTCTTCTTCGGGAACGAGATACCATATATGCGTGTCATCTGCGGACGCTTCTCATCACCGCGCCAATATGCTGCGGAAACCGCAGTCAGCTTGACAGCCTTGATAGCGGATGTATCCACAAGATGCGGACCGCGGCAGAGGTCGGTATAGTTGCCCTGAGTGTATGTGGTGATACTGCCGTCCTCCAGATCTGCAATGAGTTCGTTCTTGTAGAACTGACCGCGGGACTCGAAGAACTTCAGAGCGTCGGCCTTGGAAATCTCCTGACGGACGAGTTTCTCCTTCTTCTGCACGAGCTCCATCATCTTGGCTTCGATTGCCGGGAAGTCACCCTCCTTGATGGAAACGCCTTCAGGTGGCATCACATCATAGTAGAAACCGTTCTCGATTGCGGGTCCGATACCGAACTGGGTACCAGGGAATACCTCCTGCAGAGCCTCCGCCATAAGGTGGGCGCTTGTGTGCCAGTAGGCATGCTTGCCTTCAGGATCATCCCACTTGAACAGTTTGACTGACGCATCGGAAGAGATGGGTCTGTTCAGCTCTACAATCTCATCATTGACGGAACATGCCAGAACGTCCTGTGCAAGACGCTGGCTGATGCTTTCTGCAATCTCGTAGCCGGTCACGCCCTCATTGAACTGGCGAACCGAGCCGTCTGGAAATGTTATATTAATCATAATGTCCGATATTTTCCAACAGGAACCGCAAAGTTACTAAAAATCTACAAGAATCATTTATCCGAAGGCGAGAAACGTTTCATCACATTATAAGATGAATAGATGCCTAACTCGCCGGCTTTTCTGAAATCGTCAAGTCCCTCCTCTATTCTGTCCATAAGCACCAGAGCAAGACCTCTGTTGTAATAGGCCTCGGCAAATCTCTCATTGAGACTGATAGCCGATGTGTAGTCGGCAACGGCCGTGCGGTAATCGCCAACGGAAGACTCCAGATTACCCCTGTTATAATATGCGTATGCAAATTCAGGTGCCATATCTATGGTCTTGGTCAGGTCATTGTGAATCAGCTGATAATGGGTGCTGGAAGAATTGCCCGCCATATCGCCGGCACCTGTCCTGACGTCTGATGTGTGTTCAGCTTTGGACATCTCCTCGGAACGCGAACGTACTATGGAGCGCCCGAAATATGCAGCCCACAGACCGGATCCGGCAAGAATCGACCGGGTGAAGTCATTCTCTGCATTTGTAAAATCCTGCAGCAGGCAGAAATCCAGTGCCCTTGCGAAATAATGGTACGGATTGTCCGGTTCCTCTTCTATGAGCAATGTCTGACGGTCCACATCGTCAAACAGAGACTTTATCTGAGATTCCGTCAGCGGTAAGTCCTTGTTGGTAAGCAACAGGCGATACGGCAATCCGCCAACGCTGTTGATTGTCTCTACTTCCATACTGAAGCGCACCTCACGGTCCACATCATTGTGGGCATCAGCGAACCAGCTGAACTGATAGGATGACAGCGGATGTACGTCAACATTGCGATTCTGCACCTTTCCGCGATACTCGCTGGAGAAGCGTTCGCTCTCATTTTCCGAAACCACAATCTTCTTGTAGTTCCATACGTTACGGTCGGATTCCTTTCTTGTACGCTGCGAATTGTCATCCTTGTCCCCATTCTCTGCGTCATCCGCACCGCTCTGCTGCGGACCGCTGTTCCCGAAATGGGCCATACGGTCACGCATCACAACCAGTTCATCCTGCTCGCTCCCGGCCTTGTCACCCAGCAGATACCTCGCAGCGGCCCTCAGTTCATAGCCATAAATGAAGTTCGGATACTCGGCCAGAACAGTGGTATAATCCTGCACGGCACCGGTCAGATCACCGGTCTTGTCACGGAGAAGGCCGCGGTTGAACACAGCCATCATGTTGTCGGGCTCGGCATCGAGCACCACGTCAAAATCCTCGATCGCCCTGTTGTCATCACCTATCTGGGCACGCAGGATGCCGCGGTTATACCTGCCCAGAACATTGCCCGGCTCTATTTCCAGAGCAATGTCGTAGTCCGCCATCGCGCCCGTAAGATTATTGCGGTAGAACCTGACCAGCGCCCTGTCAATGTAGTAGGCGGCATCCTCCGGAGAATAGCGGAGCGACATGTTCAGATCCTCCTCAGCATCCGGATAATCACCCGTCATTGCCTTGAGCATCGCACGGTCACGGTACAGGGATGCATCGAAGCGTTCAATCACCAAAGCGGAGTCAAGCACAGCCAGTGCCGCAGCCGTATCCTGTCTCTCCACAAGCAGATGAGAGCGCATCGACATGGCCGGCGTGTATTTCGGAGCTATCCTAAGCAGGGTGTCTATTTCGAGCCATGCCTGATCCGGATTCTCCTCACGCAGATAGCAGAGAATAAGATTGTGCCGCATCGGTCTGTTCTCGGGATTCCTGCGCAGTGCCGTGCGGTAGTCGCTGATGGCATCGGCATACTTGCCCTGCATGATTCTGGCCAGACCTCTCACCTGATAGCAGTCAACCACGTACGGATTGATGGAGATAGCCCGGCTGCAGTCGTTTTCCGCTCCCACATAATCCTCCAATGAGAGTTTCGCTACGCCACGGTAGAAATAAGGTTCGTTCAGATAAGGTTTTGCATTGATTACCTGATTGAAATACTGGATGGACAGAACGTAGTCTTCGAAATACAGGGCATTGCATCCGACTGTCATCATTCTGTCCGTATTGATCTGGGCGAAAAGACCGGACGTGCCCGGCACTGCCAGGCACACCAATCCCAGAACAATACTCTTCAGTCTCATATTATCTACCTGACGGCCTTGAACTTGTAGTCGCAGGCCACCTTGCCGGATGCCAGCGCGTTCAGACGGCTCTTGTTCATCTGTCTGCGCAGCGGTGACATACGGTCAATGAAGCATTTGCCGTCCAGATGGTCGAACTCATGCTGCACGACACGTGCGGGGAAGCCCTCGAACCATTCGTCATGGAACTGGAAGTTCTCGTCATACCATGTGACCCGTACCTTGTCAGGGCGGTTGATTTTCTCATGTATTCCAGGGAAGCTCAGACATCCCTCCTCGTATGTGGTAATCTCGCCGGCAGTCTCCTCTATGTAAGGATTGATAAAAGTCTTGAAATAGCCCTTGAACTCCGGACGTTCGTCAGACATGATATCCAGGTCAACAACCGCCATTCTTATGCCGAGGCCCACCTGCGGGGCTGCCAGACCGACACCCTCAGACTTTCTCAACGTTTCATACATGTCCCTGATGAGCTGCTGCAGCCCTTCGTAATTCTCGTCAATCTCCTCTGTCGGCTTGCGAAGAACCGGCAGACCGTAAATATAAATTGGTAGTATCATAATTTCATTTTCGAATCCATATAGGACTGCAGGATAATCGTAGCACTCACCTCATCGACAAGAGCCTTGTTCCGACGCGCCATCTTGCGTATGCCGGCCTCGAGGATTGTCCTCTGCGCCATGACGGAAGTGAAGCGTTCGTCATACATGACAATTTCCTTGTCCGGATACTTCTTCCTGAGAGCCTCGACGAACGGACGTACGTGTCGCATATTCTCCGAATCGGAACCATCCATATTGACAGGAGAGCCGACCACTATCACATCCACCGGTTCCTTTTTGAAATAATCATCCAGAAATGCCGCGAGGCTGCAGGTGGCAACCGTCGTAAGACCGCCCGGGACTATACGGAGTATGTCTGTAACAGCAATGCCGGTTCTCTTCGTTCCGTAATCTATCGAGATTATTCTTCCCACAAGTACCTGTTTCTATATGCAAATGTGTCCCGAGCCCTTATACAGGACTGGGACACGTCTTTTATCACAACCGTGCAATCACTTCCTGTACAGAATCCAGGCTGCCTGGAAATCCTGATTGTCCGGATATTTGGCCTTGAATGCACTGCGGGCATCAACTGCCTCAGCCTTTGTTTCGAAGCTGTTGCAGATGACCCTGTATGTCTTGCCTGCCTCATTTATGACAACAATGGCCGGATAGCCGTCACCTATCAGACGCTGACGCAGGGCATCGGCATTAGTCTTCAGTGAGAAGCTTCCGCATACTACGCCATAGGCCTTCAATGCCGTCTCGCCGGTTACGACTGTCACTTTTTCCTCGCGCACCTGGACTGCGGAAACATTCTCAGGCTTGGCTGTGGTTGGGACAGCTGCAGGAGCAGTCTCTGCTGCGTCTGCCGTTACGACGTCATTCTGGACTGCCTTCTCGTAGGCCTGCTGATAGGCACTCTGAGTTGACTTACAAGAGACCATGGCCAGCATGGCACAGAGGGAAAGTGAAAAACAAGCAATTCTTTTCATATTGTCCGTTTGTTTATTTGATTGCCAAAAATAGTAAAAATCATTATCTCTGCAAAGCAGGACGTATCAAATTCATATCACGCTCCAGAACCTCCGACACCAGATCCTCAGGGACAAGTTTCCAATTGCCGGCCGGCTGCATACTGAATGTCATGCCTTTGGAGGAATGTTCTGTCAGATTAGTAATCAGATGGAATCTCATGTCCGCTCCGCTGGAGTACAGTTCCAGACTTCTGAGTTCCGGCCCTGACATTCCTGCAAAGCTGCAGAAGTCCGCACTTCCGCCGCTTGCCATAAATGAGCTCATGCCCACGCGGTATCGTTTGTCCGGATCGAAACGGCTTCCGTCCGACATGGATACGACCGTCACGCGATGTCCTGCCGGTTTTGTCACATCGACCACATAATTGATTCCTACAGCCGCTATGAAGTCAAACACTCTGTAGCGGAAAGCAAAGCCATCACCGGACGGTACTATATTTAGAAGAGTATCGGCGGGTGATCCGATGGTGTTCATCCAGCAAGCGCTGGAATTCTCCAGAATACGCACCACATCGCTTCCCTTGAGCATCAGCGCAGTCACCGGATTCTCATACGGGTATATTTTTCTCAAATCGCGCATCGTAACATTTCCGGCAGGGATGTACAGACTTTCGTCGTATGGTGACGATAGCGCAATCTCGCAGTTGATGCACCTCATGATGGCATTTCCGAAATAATCGGTCAGCATGGAGGGTCCGGTCACCGCCTCCATACCGTCAAGCGCGAATTCCACCTTTCCTGCAACAGAATCCTGATAATGCCATACAGCATCTATCCTGTTCCTGAATCCGTCTGTCAGCCTGTCATCCGGTTTCATGCAGGACATATCGGCCAGTTCACCTGAGATGCTACGCCCGGTGACGGCACCTGATGCCATCCTGAGATTCACATGTACCCGTGCCACATTCAGAGCATAAGGGCCGGGGTTTATCAGCAGTACACTGTCACCCTGGCAGTTCTCCACCTTCCTCACGGATGCCTCATGGTCATGGCCATAGAACACGACATCGAATCCGGGCACATTGACAGCAGTCGAAAGCGCCTCGTTCTCAACAAACGCATCACCTTCCATACCACCTTCCAGACCGCCGTGAATCAATCCGACAATGAGATGAGGATGTTCGTTTTCAATTATGTACGGAATCAGCTCCCTGGCGCACTCCTCCACTCCCATCACCTCCTGCTGTTCAAACGAGGACGCCGGGAGCTTGCACAGCACGTACTTCGTAGTAAGTCCTACGACTGCTATTCGCACGCCCTTGCGTTCAATGATGGTATATGGGTCATATACGGAATATTCGGTATCGCGATAGAATATATTTCCGCAGAGGACAGGAAAGGATGCAGTCGAAGTGAATCTGTCTATTGTGGGGACACCCGCCTCGACATCATGGTTGCCCAGTACGGATGCCTGGCAACCGAGTTCGTTCAGAACCTCGGCCGCAAGCGATGATCCGCTGTAATCAGCCGTCTGGTCGTAATAGACCATGGCATTGCCCTGGAGCTGGTCTCCGAGATCGAAATACAGCAGTCTGTTGCCGTACTCACGGCGTTCCTCACCCAACCATGTGGCCACACGGGCCAGACTTCCGCTGTCCGGAGTGCCTGTGGCACCCATGTAGTCATACGGGAAGAGATTTCCGTGGATATCCGATGTCGCGACCAGTTCAAATGACACTCTCCGGCCCCTGCCGCAGCCGGTAAAGAGCAGCAGGGCAATCAGAACACAAGCCAGTTTGAGAGATCTCATACAATGTCCGTCAGATGCCGAGACTGCCGCGAATCAGTTCAATCTTCTTCTGAGCCCTTTCCTTGGCAGCTTCAAACTCTCCGGCAGTACGCATGACGCTCTTGGCCTCCATGTAGAACTTTATCTTCGGCTCCGTACCGGAAGGACGGATTGACACCTTGTCGCCCTCGGAAGTGAAATACTGAAGGACGTTGGACGGCTCCGGCATGTCCAGATCTGTCACATTGCCGGCTGCATCGGTCTGCTTGAGGAGCTTGAAATCACGGATGAGCACAACAGGCAGACCGGCCATGCTCTTCGGAGGATTGGAACGATACTGCTCCATCATCTCACGTATTTCATCGGCGCCGCTCTTGCCCGGCTTGACAACGCTCACTGCGCCCTCCTGCGAGAAACCGTACTGGATATATGCATCGAGCAGGATATCGAACAGTGTCTTGCCATTCTCCTTCGCCCATGCGGCAATCTCCGCCATGAGGCTGCATGCGGATACGGCATCCTTGTCACGCACGAAATCCTCTGCCAGGAAGCCGAAGCTCTCCTCGCCGCCTCCGATATACTTCTTTCCCTTGGCTGACTCGTCAGCGATAACCTTGGCTATCCACTTGAAGCCGGTATAGCAGTCGAACATCTCCAGATTGTTCTTTTCAGCAATCCTGCTTACCACCTCAGTCGTCACAATGGTCTTGACGATGAATTCCTTTCCTGTCATACGACCCATCTGGGAATACTTCGTGATGATGTAATAGAGGAATATCATACAGGTCTGGTTGCCATTCAGAAGTACCCACTCCCCGTCTGAATTGCGGCAGGCTACGCCAAGACGGTCTGCATCAGGATCGGAAGCCATCACAACATCCGCATTCAGCTTTCGGGCCAGATCGAGAGCCATCGTAAGGGCCTCGGGATACTCGGGATTCGGAGAGACCACCGTCGGGAAGTTGCCGTCCGGAATCATCTGTTCCGGCACGCAGTTGACATTGGTGAATCCCCACTGTGCCAGCGAGCGCGGTATGATGACGCGGCCGCAGCCGTGCAGAGGTGTATAGACAATGCCCAGACTGCTGTTGCGTTTCACCAGTTCAGGGTCAATGCAGACGGTCTGGACCGCATCCAGATATGCCTTGTCAACCTTTTCTCCGATTATCTCTATCAGGTCCGGATTGCCTTCGAAGCGTACATCCTCCACTCTGACCTTTGCCACCTCATCGATGATGGCTGTATCATGGGGAGCCAGCACCTGGGCTCCGTCCTCCCAGTAAGCCTTGTATCCGTTATACTCGCGCGGATTGTGGCTGGCGGTGACATTCACGCCGCTCTGACAGCCGAGATAGCGGATGGCGAATGAAACCTCAGGTGTGGGACGCAGGTCATCAAACAGATAGACCTTGATACCGTTGGCGCTGAAGATATTCGCTACAGTCTCCGCAAAAAGGCGTCCGTTGTTACGGCAGTCATGTCCCACAACAACAGAAATCTGTTTCCTGTCCTTAAAATTCAGATTCAGGTAATTGGCAAGTCCCTGAGTAGCCATACCCACAGTGTAGATATTCATTCTGTTGGTTCCGGCACCCATCGTTCCGCGAAGTCCGCCGGTACCGAACTCCAGATCCTTATAGAATGCGTCAATGAGATCAGACTTGTCTTCCTTGTCCAGAAGGGCCCTGACCTCGGCACGTGTTTTCTCATCAAATGAATCACCCAGCCATTTCCCGGCCTTTGCAGTCACCTGCGCAATCAGATCTTCCATATCGAATTTGTTTTTAATATCCTTTTTCGCAAATATAGCAATTTTATCTGTCACGTTTCAACAGAACCCTCATTTTGTGATAGGCGCGGACCTGACGCAGCCAGCTGTCGAAACTGCGGCACACGCGGTAGCCGAATTTCATGGTAAGGCGTTTCGGCAGAAGGCTCCTGTCCACATCCTCGTACGCAGTTCTCATCCTGCGCAGAATTTCTCCGTTCTCTGCGGCTGTCATCCTCATCCCGTCGTTCTTCATCCAATAGATGCAGATGCCTGTCAGATTGATCCAGCGTTCTCTCTCGAAGCGGGACAGTATATCCTTTTCAAGATTCTCCGCCCGGAGCGTATGCGACATCGAACTGTTGGCTTCGAGAATGTCATAGCGCCTGAGGCTGATGGAATTCGTCATGCTCCCATCATGCTGGCGATAGTGATACACACCGCCGCACCTTCCCACTCTGCCGGCATGAAGATAATGGAGACGGGTAGTGTTGTCATCGCTGTAGAGACGGCACGTATCATCGTACGGATACCTGCGGAACAGTTCGGTACGCGCCACGTACAATCCGTGGACAGACCAGTCCAGAGACAGTTCCATTGCTTCCTTTCCGCTCCAGGACTGCTTGTCCGAGCGCATCGGATACTCTTCGGTCCTGTCCGGATAGTGATACACGAGGTCCAGCAGCACGGCTCCGGTTTCCGCATCGGAATCCAGAGACCTGACAGCCAGCTCCAGTGCGTCGGCTGACAGCCAGTCGTCCGCATCCACCATGGTGATATAATCACCGTCTGCAATCCTTATCCCATCATTCCTTGCGACAGCCTGTCCTGTATTTTCCTGATGTGTAATCACCTTCACCCGTCTGTCCGCTTCCGCATAGCGTGCCAGCATGTCAGGCGTGGAGTCAGTGGAGGCATCGTCGATGCATATCAGCTGTATGTCGGAAAGAGTCTGGCCAAGTACCGAATCCACGGCCTCAGCGAGGTATTTTTCGCCATTATAGACGGACATCAGCACTGTCACCCTGCTCATCGGTGTGTAAGCTTGGAGATTTTGTCGAACAATTTGTCCAGAAACGATGTCCTGCGTCTGAGTTCCCTGTATGAAATCAGGACCGAAACAGCCAGCAATGCCGTTCCCGACAGCCATCCGGCCGCTCCGTGCAGGCGGAAGGACGTAAAGAGCGCCAGCAGCATGGGCCATGGCAGAATGGCAATGAGCGAACGTGTCTGTGCGGTCAGATGCAGTCCGAAACGTTTGCGCACGACAACGATGACCAGAATGACGTTGAAAAGTCCGGTTATTGTAATGGCCGCACCTGTCATCATCAGTCCTCCCCTGCTGAAGCCGAGAATCACAGCCAGGACAAAGAACACATCATATATAGCCTCCAGCAGCAGAAATGTTCTGGAATCGCCTTTGGCAAGAGAGAAATACTCCATCGGCTGCGTAACAGCTTTCAGGTACAGGCTGAGGGCTGCAATCCGCGCCATAGGCACAGCCATGCAGAATTCATCGGTTAGAAGCAGTTTCACAATCGGCTCCAGAAACACGATGAACGCTGTCACCATGGGAGCAATCAGCAGCACTGCAATCTCTATCTGCTGGTTCATCCTTTTCATGGACTCCTCCCTGTCATCAGCCGCAGATGAGAGCCTCGGAAAATAGTCAGACTCCATCGCCGAGAACACGAAGATACCGAGATAGTTCATCAGGGCATACCCCGCGCTGTATGCTCCCAGCACTTCAGAACTGCCGTATTTCATCATATAGTTGGCAATTACGGCAAAGGCGCCGGAACCGAGGAATGAGGCAATCGTGAAGAACACTCCCAGACGGACCATGCCAGTACCCTGTTTCAGGATGCTACGGTCCAGCAGAGCTATTCTGTACGGCATGGCTCTGAACGAGAAGAAGCAGGTCGTCGCCATTGTAAGGAACGAGACGGCGACAAGTGACGGCACCAGACCGAGCAGACCGAGGAAATAGAACAGCGGTACGGAGACTGACAGTGCAAGAATCACAGACAGCAGCTGGCTGACAGCTATTTCCCGCAGTTTGCGCAGGCCTTTCAGCACAGCCATCTCGCCGCCGGTGATTATGGAGAAGGCAACGGCAGGCGACAGCAGTATGATAGAGAGAGTATAGCCGCGGTCACCTTCAAAGGCCCACAGGCTGAACAGAGGAGACAGCGCGAAGCAGAGCAGAGCTCCGGCCATCGCAGTAAGGAAAGTCCAGCTTCTCGTGACAGTCACGCTGCGACTGAGCATTGCAGTATCGTTTTCCTCGTAATTGACCGATATGCTCCGGACTGCGCTGAACGGCAGACCGAGATCCGTGGTGCTTCTGACAAGATTGATTGTTCTGTTGAAAGCTTCATTGATACCGAACCCGACCGTGCCAAGCAGTCTTGCAACAATTTTGGTACGGATGACCGTCACAAGAATAACCAGTCCCTGCACCCCGCCGAACACGCCGGAATACTTTACGATACGGCCGTACACATCGTGTTCCGCATCCCTGCCGCCATTGTTGTTCTCCTTCCTCTTCCCCACGTGGATATAACGCGTTTTACGTTTCAAAATTACACTTTCATCCGCAATATTCAATATAAAACAGTACTTTTGCTTGAATTCCGCACGACATATGAAATTATCCGTCATCGTTCCAGTATATCAGAGCATCGGCAGCCTGCAGCGCTGCGTGGCAAGCATCATCAGCCAGCGTGTGCCTGAAGTCGAGGTAATCCTCGTGGATGACGGTTCTACCGACGGCGGAGGAGAGCTGTGTGACAGTCTTGCCGCATCCGAATCATGCATACGTGTCATACACCGTCAGAACGGCGGCCTCAGCGCAGCCGGAATACAGGCATAGAGGCATCCTCCGGCGATTATCTGACCTTCGTTGACAGTGATGACGAGCTTGAGTCCCACAGTCTGTCGGCCAATATGGCCTACATTGCAGAACATCCCGACACCGATATGCTCGAATATCCGGTTTCCGTCCACCACGGTTCACCGCGGGAGTACCAGGTCACATTCCATCCTCACGGCATTTCCGGTGCAGGCATATTTGCAGCCTGGATATCGGAACAGGGCAATGAACACGCATACGCATGCAACAAGATTGTCAGAAGAAGTCTCTTCAACGGCATTGCATTTCCCGAGGGTGAGACCTTCGAGGACATCGCCGTCTTTCCGGATATCATCTGCCGCTGCAATTCGGTATATTTCTCCAACGAGGGCAGATATCTCTACTACGACAACCCTTGTGGAATCACGGCACACTACAGGTTCAGGACACAGGAACCTCTTTTCCGGCATAACCTCAGGCTTGCCGGTATAGTAAGAGAAGCCGGAATGCGGAAGGAATATGCCCGTCTGTGGTCCGGTTGTCTGAATATTCTCACCGTTTTGTACCGGTGTCAGGATGCAGATATGAGGTACATTGATGCAGCGTTCGCCAGACTGGATGCCGTCAGGCCGCACCTCTCTGATGCGATCTCCGCACGTAACGGATTCCGGTCCTCGGTAAAATACCTGTTCGCAGCACTTTCCGGCTCCGGAAATGTGTGCAGATTATTCGGTTGTAAAAAGCTGCCTTCATGATTTCCATCATTGTCCCATTCTACAATCCTGAACAAGACAGCAGACTGGAGCTGCTGCTCGGACGGGCCATAGCGTCTGCAGCCGGACAGTTCGGGTCTGATGACGAATACGAAATCATTGTCGTGGATGACGGTTCGCCCGAGCCGCCCGAAGCCATGAAGGAATTTCAGGACAGGCACGTCAGCCTGATCAAGGCCGTGCACGGGCGTCTGGGAGCTGCCCGCAACAGGGGGATTGAGGCTTCCCACGGAGATATCATAGCCTTTCTCGATGCCGACGACTATTACTTTCCCAACTCTCTGAAGCAGTGTCTGCAGGCAATGGAGATGCATGATGCCGACCTTCTGCAGTTCAGCTTCAGGGAATGCCGCGGAGGCGAAGCGGCTGATACAGGCACGGACGATGTGCATTTTTCAGCTCCGGTGACAGGTTCCGGATTCATGAAGTCTCACACTCCGTTCGGCAGCAGCTGCCTCTACCTGATCCGACGCTCACTTCTTGCGGACAATGATCTGCGCTTCGCGGAAAACACCTTCATGGAGGATGAGGAGTTCACGCCCCGCCTGCTTTTCTTCAGCAGGAGACTTGTCGTATCCGATGCGGCAGTTTACGCATACTGCTACCGGGAAGGTTCCATCACAGCCTCCATCTCCGGAAGCGAGCGTGCAGCCAACACCCTTCACATCATGAAGCTGATGCAGGATTTCCGTCAGAAGCATCTCTCTTCCGACATTTCAGGTTTCGAGCGGAAAATGCGCTTCGTAGCCATGGACTGCATGCGTCAGACACTTCGCAGACCCGACTGGCGTGAAGCCGTCCCTCATGTCACATCCGAAATGTCTGCCATAGGACTGTGGCCGCCGTCATGCCATGCCGGATACGGTATCAGATACAACCTGTTCACTGTCATGTCCAGATTGCAGGCAGGCAGATTCCTGCTCCAGCTTAACGAAAGAAGATACGTACGATGAAAATACTGCTTCTCGGAGAATACAGCAACGTTCACTGGTCACTGGCCGAAGCTCTGCGCCAGCTCGGTCACGATGTGACTGTGGTGAGCAACGGAGACTTCTGGAAAGGCTATCCGTGCGACATTAGAATTGACCGCAGGCCCGGAGGCAGGATCGAAGCAGTCCGCTATCTTGCCAAGGTCATCGCAAATTTCCGTCATTTCAAAGGATATGACATTGTCCAGCTCATCAACCCCATGTTCCTCGAACTGAAGGCCGAACACATCATTCCCTTCTACCGTTTCCTGCGCAGGCACAACGGCAGAGTGTTTCTGGATGCATACGGCATGGACTACTACTACCTGAAGACATGTCTTGAAAACCGTTTCGAGTATTCCGACGTAACGACTTACGGCAAATTCCGTGACATTCCTGACAACAGGACCGCAGTCCGGGACTGGATGAACGGTGCAAACGGGCCTCTCAACCGCATGATTGCGGAAGACTGCGACGGAATAATCGGAGGATTGTGGGAATACTACATCGCGTACAGGGAAGTCTTTCCAGACAAGACCGCATACATTCCATTTCCTGTTGCCGTTGCTGACACGCCGGCAGAACGGTATTTTTCCGAGCCCGACAACAGAATCAGACTGTTTATGGGAATACAGCGGACCCGTTCGCAATACAAGGGGACTGACATTCTCCTGCCAATTCTCCAGCAGCTCGTACAGGAATACCCTGACAGATTCGAACTGACTACAGTTGAAAACGTACCGTTTGCAGAATACCGTCTGCGGATGCGCTCGTCCGACATTCTGATAGACCAGCTTTTCTCCTATACCCCAAACATGAACTCACTCCTGGCCATGTCGCAGGGAATAGTCGTTGCCGGTGGCGGCGAGGAGGAGCCATACCGTTTCATCGGTGAGAACGAGCTTCGCCCCATCATCAATCTGCCGTGTCACGAAGATGAAGTCCGTCAGACCTTCCTCGACCTGCTGAACCTGTCTGCAGAAGACCTCAAGCGCATGAAGACAGACAGCATCAGCTACATACGGAAACACCACGACCCGGCTTCGGTAGCCAGGTCGTATCTCTGTTTCTGGAACAGATAATGGATATCAGCAATCCGTATCAGTCTTTGGCAAGACCTGAGATTTCGTCAACCCACGGAATGAACTGATCGACAGTGATGCCGAAATTGGTCATGTTGTCCTTGATAGCCTGATTGATGTGACGTACATCAGTATCCACATCCTTGCCGAGAAGGAACTTGTCGAGGAATGCCTCAACCTCCGGATACTGGCTCTGCGGAAGCTGGCAGTGACCGTGATTGCCCTCAATCGAGTAGCCCATACGGTCCTCAATGCCGAACTTCTTCCAGACTTCGCGGGCTGCTACGCTTGATACATAACCGGCCTCATCGGAAAGCCATGTGAAGTCAGTGTTGCCAAGAACGAGCAGAGCACGCGGGCATACCAGAGCACACAGTTCGTGATGGTCATACGGCAGTTTTGTGACATTCTCGTTCTTCCAGTCCCACATGGACTCCTTGAACCAGTGGTTGTCTGTACGACCAAGCTTCTCCACACCCTGAGTGCCACGGAACGGATCAACCAGTTCAGAAACACGCCATGCGGCAGCACCGCCGCCGCCCGGCTCCTGAGCGATAGTAAGAGCGATACGCTCATCAAACGCGCCGCTCCAGAGAGCCATCTTGCCAGCGTATGAGCAACCGGTCACACCGATATGCTTCATGTCAATCTTACTGGCTTCACCTACAATCTCCAGACCGTCAATCAGACGGCTGATGCCCCACGGCCACATTGCATAGGCACCATTCTCAACCAACTCCGGATAAAGCTTGTTGATAGGTTCCTGGCCACGTCTCTGCTGGTGAGCCATCACCTGATTCATATTGAAGTTCATTGTGGCGATATTCCTCTCTCTGAGCAGATTCTGCGGCAGAGAAATCATAGATGCACCTATCATCAGCGGGAACGGGCCGTCACCTTCAGGATAGGAAATCCTCGCAGTCAGAGTCAGAGTCTCACCATTAACGTTAACCTTGACAGTCAGAGTATTGTTTTCAATGGAAGCCTCAATATTCTCCTTTGCCACTTCCGGCTTCAGACCGACTTCATAATGATACAGTTCACGGATGATTTCCGCACGACGCTTCTCCCAGTCCTTGAACTTCTTGACCTGCTTCTTGCTGTTGGAGAATTGGAACGGGTTGGGCAATGCCGTTACTTCCGTAGCCTCATCAACTGTCACGTAAGCCGGTTCCAGGAACTCTGAACCTGTAAACTCCTGATCATAGACCAGAGGAATGTCCTTCTGGGCGAACAATGGTGATACGGCAAATGCAAATGCAATTGCAGCCACCACACCGATTTTTGTAATTTTTCTCATATTGATTGAATAATAGTGTTGTAATCAGAATAGAACCTCGTATGAGTCATATACCACAGAACGGGCGCCGAACCCTTCCTTCTGGAATATCAGCCCTTCATTCAGATAGCTTCCGCCCTGCTCTGTCGATATGCCGAAGTCGAAGAAAGCCCTGTCCGAATAAGTCTTTCCAATCAGTTCGTCAAGCAGCAGATCGAGCGCTCCGTTCTCCTTTCCGAACCGGGACGAGGCAATGTACTGCGTGTGTGTGACCTGTGAATTCTCGTAAATAACCGAACCGGCCACCACTTCCATATCCTTCTTCACGACATACAGCTTTATCCTGTCCGGGAAACGTTCTTTCAGAAGTTTCATCTCGGCCAGCGTATGAACCGGCATTCTGTTATGTCTCTCCATCAGTACATCAGACAGTATCTGCCAGAAATCAGCCCAGTCTTTCTCACTTTCAGCCAGTCTGACGGCCAGCTTCGCCTTGAGCGCTTTTGCAATTCCGAATTTCCGGGATTTGCGTAAAGGCAGACGGTTGGAATTATCCACTACCGACGACACCCCTCTGGAAAGGAGTTTCCCTCCGCTGCGGAACAGTGCGTACAGATCCTCTTCAGCCGGCAGCGAGCTGTAGATATAAGGTATCGGCTTGTATATGAGACGATGGGCGCCGAGATCCACCTTCATTCTGTCAATGGCACAGCTGAATGCCTCAAGCGCTTCAACAGCAGTTATCTCGCGGGACAGAATCATTCCGCCGTACGTAAGACCGCCATGGGAATAGACGGTACCCTCCTCCTTCACATAGTTTGCCGGAAGGAGCGCAATGAGTTTTCCCTTTTTGTAGAACAGCAGCGAACAGTCCGTGAAACGGTCCGAATGATAATCCATGTAATTGCGGTCTATCAGGAATGTTCCGTTTTTGGAAGCGGCCACAAAACTGTTCCACTCATCCTTGTGCGACTCATCATAGCGTTCAGCCGACACCAGTTCACTGCGATACTGCGCAAAGTCGTCAATATAGCCCGCTGCATTGTAAGGATGCGAGGCGAACACCACACAGACAGTACCGGGCAGGAAGTTCCTCAGTTCGCACCATACACCGGGAGGTATCAGGATACCCTGTCTCGGAGAATCCATTCTGACAGTCATCTCACGGATGCCGTCACTTACGAACATGTCAAATCCGCCGTTTACAGGCACTACCACCTCCGCCGATTCGTTGTGCGAATGGCTGCCGCGCGTCCTGTCCTCAGGCACACCGTATATCCAGAACACCCTTTCGATCTGAAACGGAATATGCTGCATTCCCTCCGCAAACGACAGGCATCCCCTTTCGTCTCTGGACTCAGGAAAATCAATCAGCCTGCACCCACGCGGCATAATCACAGCACCGTCAGCATCACACATATTATATTGGACTCTTTTCTCAAAAGTGCGAATATAGCATAATAATCTGTCAGGACAAAAAAAA
>JAKSIW010000039.1 GCA_024398555.1 Bacteroidaceae bacterium
CCTTTCGGGCGATATTCCGTGGTTCGACTTGTCCGGCCGTCGCGTGGACAGTCCGTCATCTGGCATCTACATCCGGGGCGGGCACAAGGTCCTGCTTGGAGAGTGAATCCGGCTGTTTTGGGGATTCTGTGGTGATTGTTGCAAAAAGATTTGCGAAACTTCCTGTTGTCACTATCGGGCATCCAATTACATCAGAGGATGCCTTGGCGTTTGAGCTCTTCGACGGTGAAGTCCAGTTCGTCGTACCATGCCCGTCCGAATCGGCGAATGAGGGGCTCCTTCAGGTATTTGTACAGAGGAATGCCATCCTTTTCGCCTCGGAGAACAGCTGCACGGCAGACATCCCAGCGGTCATAGTTCAGACCTGTCATATCGCCGAGTTTCTTCTCCCGGATGGGATAGAGATGGCATGAGACCGGTTTCTTGAACTTGCAGAGACCGGCACGATATGCCTTTTCTATGGCGCAGTAGCAGCAGCCGTCTTCGCCGTAGCAGGTGAATACGCAGTCCTTGCCGTTTACGATGGATGTTACCAGTTCTCCTTCGGGGTCGGAGTATGCGACACCCTGACGGTTGATGACCTTGCGGGCCTCGATGGAGAGGTCGTCCCAGATTGTAGGGAGAAGACTCTCTATTTCTGCAATTTCCTCCGGGGTGACAGGCGCTCCTGCATCACCTTCGATGCAGCAGGCTCCCTTGCAGCAGGAGAGGTCGCAGCTGAAACATTTGGTAAGTACGTCGAACGATACTATGACATCCTGTATCTGTAGCATTTTGTCAGGATTTGTTAGGCTTCGCCAGCGGGACGAATACCGGCATGAAGAAAATAAGGGCAATTATGGAGAATATCATTCCACCGATGACACCGATGGCGAATGCATACCAGAAGTAACTGTCATTCTTGCCGTCGAAAAGGAATGGTATGAGACCGAGTACTGTGGAGATGATGGTGAGGAGAGTGGGGACAATCTTTCTGTTGTAAGCCTTGACCCAGTAGTGGACATTCTGTCTCTCCGTAACTGGAGCGGTCGTGTATCTGGTTTTTGTAACGGTATTGTATTCGCTTATCATATAGATGCTTGCGTTTACGACAATACCGCACAGCATTACCATTGCGGCATAGCCTCCCTGGTCGAACGTGACCCTGCACAGCGGGAATGACAGGAACAGACCGATGAAGCCAAGGGGAATCATGGCTATGATGGAGAGCGGTTTTGTGAGGGACTCGAACAGGGATGCGCAGATCATGTAGATGATGATGGCGATGATGAAGAGAATGAGAGCCTGCTGACGTTTCTCCTGACTTCCCCACCAGTTTCCGTCATCGTTCCCTACACTGAATCCGAGTGGCATTATGCTGTTGAATTTCTCTGCAATCTGCTCGTTCATGCGCCCGGCCAGCTCGTAGGAACCGATGAAATCGTAACCTACATTGATGACATATTCCTGATTCCTGCGTTCGATGCTCACTCCGGTGCGTCTCTTGGTGATGGAACCGAGGTCTTTCAGGCTTATTTTGGTGCTGTCTATGTCAATCATGTCGTTGTTGATGTGCCAGAGGTCGAAGTAGTCCTTCCTGGCGGATGTCAGCATAATAGGCACATCCCTTTCGCCATCGAAGACGGAGCCTGCGCTGCCCTCATAAAGCTGGTCGGTCAGATAGTTGAAATACCGGTTGACGTTCAGCCCACGCATGGCAATCTGCTTCCTGTCCATGTCGAGATACAGCTCATTCTCCGGCATTGACCCCCATGAGCCGGCAATGTCGGCAGCCGGGACACGCTTTTTTGTGAGCAGACTGTCCCTCAGATCTTCTGCATACCTGTAAAGGATATCATAGTTGTAGCCGTACAGTGGGATGGTATGGTCCCATGATGTGCGGTATACATTGTTGCTGAGAGAATTGTCGTTGGGGTCCAGAGAGGATATGTACCAGGTGGCACTTCCGTAACTCATGGCTTTGGCCCACAGTTTCTGTTTCAGTTCGTATGGAAAATAAGTTTTGCCGGTCTCCTTGTCGAATGTTATGTCGATGCTTCCCCAGCCGCTGCTGACTGATGACCGGAAAATCTCAATTCCGTCGAACTGACTCAGCCAGTTCTCGATTCCGCTGATAATCCCGTTCATCTGTTCGGCGGTGGAACCTTCCGGCATGCTGGCCTGTACGGACAGGGTCTTCTGCAGTTCCTCTTCAGGTTCGCGATAGAAGGAACCGGAATTGAGGTTCTTTGAGAAGTAGTTGAATGAACCTCCTAAGGCATACTCGAAATACCGGCGGTTCTTCTGATACCACTGACTTCCGATGGTATTGTTGTAGAATCCTACCAGACCGCCCTTGGTGTCGTAGTAGTTGTCGCCATGGTGAACGTTCGGCGGAAGCAGGTGAACCGGTATTCCGAACATCCATATCATGAGTACCACAAACAGCCAGCGATGGGCTCTGGACCAGACTATGCACCTCTCATACCATTCGGACCATACTGCAACCAGTCTCTTCGTCCTGAAGGAGTGACGTGCCACACCCTTCGACTTGAGCGGGAACTTGTCCAGCAGTGCGGGCACGAACAGGAACGCCACAATCATCGACAGTGTCAGGTTGATGATGATGACCCAGACGAATCCGGTCAGGTTGGCGCGGGACGATTCCGGCAGGAAGAAGATTATCATCAGGGCCGCGATTGTCGTGAGCAGTGCCCCTGCGATGGATATCATCACCTTGCGGTTGCGGTAGTATGTGAAATGGTCTGCCATGACGATGGCAGTGTCGATGATAATGCCAAGCGATACGGTGATGCCCGCCAGGGAATACATTTCGATGTCAATTCCGAATACCCTGTAGAAGATGACTGCAGACAGAAGATTCACCAGAATGGTCGTCCCGATGATGGCCAGATATCTGAAGCTCCTGCTGACCAGAAGTACGAACAGAAGCAGGAACAGCAGCGACATGGCCGCCCGGAAGAAGATCTTGTGTATCTCAGTGTTGAGAGAGACTGAGGCGTCATGGGTCATGCGTATGGTGAAGCCCTCCGGAAATGTCTCCTTCAGCTCGTCCATCCTGGCCCGGACTTCCGCTGCTACCTTGATGGTGTTGATGCCCTCGGACGCTTCCACATATATATCTATGGTGTTCAGGCCGTTGATGCGTCTGTATGATGTGGCCGGCTGCTCCAGATATCTCACGGTGGCGAAGTCTCCGATGAAGTACATCCGCCCGTTGATGCTGCGCACCGGAATGTCCTCCAGCGGGCTGTCCATGTTCGTGGAACGCAGACGTATCAGCATCAGGTTGTCATCCTTCAGCTGGGTACCTACGATGTCATTCTGGAAATGCTGGCCGAAGGCGCTGCTCAGGTCTGACGGGGTGAGGCCGACAGCCCGGAGTGAATTGGGGTCGAACGTCACCACCCACTGATGCTGTGGCGCTCCGGATGTGCCGACGCTCTCCACACCTTCAATGCGCGACAGCGGGGTGACGATGTGCTTTTCGGCATACTCCACTATCCGGTCCGAAGGCATATCGGCATTGATAGTGTAGATGAGGATTGTGCTGTTGTATGACTCACGGCCTGACACGGAGCCGCTCAGACTTACACTGGCTCCTTCCGGCAGGCTCTTGCGCAGACTCCTGAGCCTTGTGGCAGCCTCGAAGCGGACAGAGCGCATGTCTGTTCCCTTCTTGAACTGCAGCGTGACATTGCCGTTTCCCTGATAGGAGTACGCACTGACGTCAGTGACACCTTCCAGAGAGCTGAGCGTACCCTCCACAAGCGATGTCACCTCGGATTCGACCACTCTTGCAGAGGCGTTCGGATAGCTGAAGTAGGCAGACAGCATCTGCATCTCCTGCTTCGGCGAATACTGGATGTTGAGCATCGGCAGTATGGCGGCACCCACCACCATGAGCACCATCATTATCAGTATGACGGAGAATGATGAGGGACCTCTGTGTCTGCTGCCGTTCTCTTCCATGGTCATTTGCCTGTTCTGCTCCTTTTCAGCCTGCATTCGATTGCGTAGTAGCACAGAGGCACGAAGAATACGCTGACGAATGTTCCGGCTATCATTCCGCTGATGAGAGCAAGTGAGAGCGGATACTGCAGGTCACTTCCCATGTTGCCGCGTACCAGGAAGGGCGCAATGGCCAGAATCGTGGTGAGGGATGTCATCAGAATGGCTTTCAGACGGCGTCTGCCGGCCTCAAGTATTGCATGCCTGATGTTCATGCCGCTCTGACGCAGATGGTTTATGGTATCAACCTTCAGAATGGAGTCGTTGATGACTATTCCGCACATCACCACTATTCCTATCATGGACATGAGGTTCAGCGTCTCTCCGCACACGAACAGTACGGTCAGGGTCGCGAAGATATCGATGATCAGCTCGGACATGATGATGCAGGGCTGGATGAGTGATTCGAACTGTGCTGCCAGAATGAAGAACAGCAGCAGTACTGAGATGAGCAGTACCAGACAGAGTTCTCTCACCATCTCCCTGTTCGAGAAGTACGAACCTCCGAAGTCCACTTCGAATCTGCTGTCCTGCCGTACCACCTTACGTATAGTCTCCATCGTGTTGCGGACTTCTTTCCTGTCCGGTTCAAGCTCCAGCCTGTAGTATTCCCCTTCGACTCCCGAAGTGATGTTCTTCAGGTCGCGGTTGTGGGTTTCCCTGAGCAGAATCTCCAGAGGTACCTTGCCGCCGTCGGCCGTGCTGACGTAATTGTTCTGTATCAGGTCGTCAGCATGTTCCGTATCGGTGCCGATGATGATGGGCACGGAATGGTCGCCGCTCGAGACGCGCATGACGGAATTGTCACCCAGTGCCTGCTGCAGATAACCGAGTACCTGGCTGTATGAGACTCCGTAGAGGGCCAGCTTCTCGGGATCAGTTACCATTTCGATGTACTCGTTCCATTCCGCCGGCTTGATGTAGGTGCCGGGCAGGGCTGTGCGAAGCTCGTCCAGCAGTTCGTTCAGCTGTTCCGGTTCCGGCGTGGAGCCGTCGGATACGCGGATACGTGCCACAAGTGCAGCCTCCTTGTCTGCGAATATCATGTCGAACAGGTTGCCTGATGCCTTGAAGCTGAATACGGCTTCGGGCCAGTGTGCCTGCATGTATGCGGACAGCTCATCTTCGAGACGGCTGACATTTCCGGTGGAGGCGGTCTTCATGTAGATGACCGCTTCGGACGGACCGATGTCGCCTGTGTGTGACAGTACGAACTGCTGTGAGCCGGCCAGTATGGTGGACTGTTCGACAAGGCTGCCGAACTTTTCGGCCAGTTCATGGCAGCGGCGCCCGTTCTCCTCTGCCGAGACACGCTGGTTCCACTCTATTCTGAGAAGAGTGTCATTGTGCGACATCTGCGGAAGGCGTTCCTTGCCGATGCCTTTGAACAGAACGGCTATCATGAGTGCCGCTACACAGAATATCCCCCACATGACACCTCTGTGACGGAAGAACCATTTGAGCAGCCTGTCGTATCCGGCGGTCATGTTGCCCGGGCTTATTCTGGAAATGAAGCGGTTCGGGGTGAACCCCGGACATTTGCGGTACAGCTGATAGTAGAAGACCGGTATGACAAGCACCGACACCAGCAGGGCTGCGAACAGAGTTATGGTAACTGCTATGGCCTGGTCATAGAACAGGGCTCCGGCGATACCGCTCATGAATATCAGCGGAACGAATATTGCGCATGTCGTCAGCACCGAACTGAGCATCGGGGAGAAAACCTCCTGCGAACCATCCACGCAGGCGATTTCCAGCGGTTCGCCCTTGCTCCAGCGCTGTGTGATGTTGTCAATGACGATGATGGAGTTGTCCACCATCATGCCGAGTCCCAGCACAAGTCCCGAAAGCGATATCACGTTGATTGAGATATCCATTACGTAGAACATCGCGAACGAAATGATCAGTGATGTCGGAATGGTCAGCACGACCAGCATCGGGGACTTGAAGTCCTGCATGAATAAGAAAATAATCAGACAGGCGAAAAGGGCGCCGAACAGCAGGTTGCTCACCATGTTGTTGATGGAGTAGTCGAGCAGTTCCGTCTGGTCGCGCGTGATGAGGAAGTCCATGTCCGGATAATCCTCAGCGAATGCATCTGTGAGCTCCTTCACGCCCTTCCTGAGGTCCGCCATCTTGGCATCCGTGCGTTTGATTACGGCCAGTGTGATTGCCGGCCTGCCGTCCGAAGTCGCCATGCCCTTGCGCATCTGAGGCTGCTCGCGCACTTCGGCCAGGTCCTTTATCTGGAAGACACGTCCGTGTATGTTCAGATACACGTCCATGATGTCCTGCACGGTCAGAATGCGTGATTCGAAACGTACGTTGTACCTGAATTCGCCGTCCCGGATGGAGAGGTTGCCCAGCTGGACGTTGGCTCCGTTGATGGCCGATTCCAGCTCCCTTTCGCTGATGCCGAGGGCGCTGAGAGTCTCCATGTCAGGGACTATCAGCATTTCGGGGAATACCTGACCGGTGATATCCACCATCGCCACCTCGGGCAGCTGCTCGAAGCGGCGGCGTATCACCTGTCTGGTGAAGTCGCTCATCTCCAGAAGACGGCTTGGACTGGCGGCCGATTCGTCCCTGAGGGTGACGTTGACGAAGAATGCCGGAATGTCGGTGGCGCTTGCCCGCATGACCATTGGACGTTCCTCGCTTGCCGGCCATCCGGATGTGGCCCTGTCAATGCGCTCGTTCACATCCATGAAGATGTAGTCCGCATCGGCACCATAATTGAATGTCATCGTGATGACACCGCTTCCGTCCTTCGTCTCGCAGATGATGTCATTCAGGTCCTGTACCTGCACCAGCTCTCCGCGAAGTCCGTTGATGCGTGTCTCGTTGAGCTCTCTGGCGGACATGTCAGGCGATGATACCTGCACCGTCATCTGAGGTATGTCAATGTCCGGTACCAGAGATACCGGCAGCAGTCTGATGGCTGCGATTCCCAGCACCATCACTGCTATCAGCATCATGGTGACTGCTATGGGGCGGTGGATCATTCCCTTGAACATACCGGCAGCTTATTCCGCAAGTTTGACGGCGGTACCGTCGCCGAGATTGAGATTGCCCGACACGATGATGAGGTCTCCGGGGTTCAGCTCCGCTCCGCGCTCTGCATTGGCTTCGACGACATGCTCGGTGGAATTGCTCATCAGAACGTGAACGTAAGTCCATGCGCTCTGCCCGTCAATGTAACGGAACAGCACCTCCTTGTTGTCGCGGATGAGGACGGCGTTCTTGCTGACCACAAGCTGGTGCGGCATTTCGCTCTCGACGATGATGCGGACGTTCATTCCGTCCAGGAGCTTGCCGTTGTTGCGTACCTTGGCAATGACCTGTATCTGACCGTTCTGGTCAACTGTGGGATTGACGGATTCGATGGTGCCGCTCAGTGAGACGTCTTCATCGACGAACGGTGTTATCGTCACAGTCTGACCCAGCCGTATGAACTTGTATTCCGTTTCCAGCACACTGAATGTCACATTGAGAGTCTGGTCGGCGATGAGCGTGCAGAATGCTCCCGAAGGCTCGTAGGTCCTGGCCGTGATGCTGGCGACCTTGCCGGAGAACGGAGCGCGCAGATCGGCGTTTTCGTAGTCGCGGACGGCGCGTCGGAATGCCATCTCGGAATCCGTGAATCCGGTATTGATGTATATGGAGCGCTTTACTTCCGCCGGCATTGTGGCGGTGTCGGCAAGTGAGTATCCGTAGTCAAGAAGACGGTCGGCCAGACTCATCCTGGCCTTTTCAAAAGCCAGACTGGCGGATTCGTACTGCTCCTTCAGCTGGGTCTTCTCGAGAGAGGCCAGAATGTCGCCCCTGTTCACCTGCTGGCCCTCGTGTACCAGAATCCGTTCCACCGTACCGTTTGCGGAGAACGAAATTGTGCTTTTTTCAGCTGCCTGCACACGGCCGTTGCAGATGAGCTGCTTGTGGAACGTGCGGTATTCCAACTTCTCCACAGAAACAATATTCTGCTCGGCTGAATACTCCCCGCGGGCCATGCCGGCCATATCTTCCGATTCGGCATTGTTCTTATCCCTGCATCCTGCTACAGCCAGGACTGCAAACACTGCAAATGTCAGTCTGAATGTGTTCATTTTATTATGCTGTCAAATTCGGCGCTGATGTCAGTGCCTGAGATGAAATCGTATAATGTGGTCTTGCGCAGGTTGAAATACTGGTTCCAGAAACTGCGCACATTGCTCTCGTAGGTGCTTCTGGCATTGTCGCGTGCCGTCTGCAGCTGGTTCAGGTCCGTGACGGACATCGTTCCGCTGCCGAAGTTCTTCAGCGCCAGGTCATAGCTCTCTTCGGCAATCTGCGCCGCGCGTTTGGATATTTCGCACTGGCTGCGCTGGTTGTTGAACTGCATCACGCGCACCATTATGTCCTGACGGTAGTCGAGCAGGGACTGCGTGAGGCGGCTGCGGGTGGTTTCCGCCTGTGCCATTGCCATCTGGACGCGGCCCTTTCCCTCTCCCCAGTCCATGATAGGGACTGAGAAGCTCACGCCTACGACCTCCTGGTCCTTCAGAGACGTGAATGTCTCGTTGAATCTGTCTCCGTCGTTGGACATTCCGAATCGGGCATTGACCGAAGCGGACAGTCCGCGGTTGGCCTTGGCCTGTGCCACGCTCCGTTCAGCTTCAATCTTCTGTACCTCCTGTGAGAGGTTGAACGAGGAGTTCTCCATCGCCTTCTCCAGAACGTCGTCGTAGTTGAGCGTTATGTCGGGAATGTCATAGCTGATGGTAAGCGTCAGTTCGGTATCCTCCTGATAGCCGATGTACGAGCACAGCGTGTTCTGTGCCGAGCGGAGACTGATCTTCTGGCTCTGCAGGGAGAGGGAGTCGTTGAGCATCTTCAGCTCCAGCTGCAGCAGGTTGTCGCGGGTGATGGTACCCATCTCGAACCTGGTTCTGGCGGCTTCGTAGAGACGCTTGCTCTCCTCGAAGCTCTCCACGGCATCATCATAGCTGACCTTGGCCGAATTCAGGTTCCAGAAACAGTCGGCTGCGCTGATGGTGACGCTCTCCATATTCTCCAGATACTGTCTCTTGGCTATCTCATAGTTCTGAGGCTCCGTCTTCTTGTCCCACTTCAGGGAATTGAAGCCCCACAGCGACTGCATATAAGTAAGGTAAACGGGCTGCGCGTACCAGTTGGTGAGCCGCTGCGGTCCGAACTGGTCCAGACGCTGCAGAGAGGTGGACAGGGACAGCGTACCTCCGGTCAGTGCGATGTTCTGGCGGATGGAGAGTGTGAGGTCGTTCGACATGTTGTAGTTCTCGGCGTAGCGTATCGCACCGGTGTTGTAGTCCTGCAGCGTGATGAGCGAACGGTTGAAGTTCGCAACGCTTCCGCTCAGCCCGAGCGAGGGCAGGTACTGCGCACGGAAGGAGCGGTACTGCCAGTACGAGGCCGCGAACATGTTGCGGTTGGTCATGGCGGAGATGGACTTCTCCTGAGCCAGCTGGATGACATCCTCCATGGAGAGAATGCGCGGACCTATCAATGGAGCGGAATCACTGTCAGGAACATTCTGGGCTGACAGCGGATTGTGCCACAGCGCCCATCCGGAATTCCCGTGGCGCTGTATCGGACCTGCTGAAAACAACAGCAGTCCTGCCGTGAAAACAATAAATCTCTTCATATCCAATGCTCGAATCTGAACGGATGTTGTCCGATGGTCAAAATTACGTAAAATTTCTGATAGGGCAAGCCACGTCGCCTTCGTCAATATGGACTATTTCGTCACTTCGTCACAGATTACCACCATTCGACGGAACCGTCGTCACAGATAAGAAATGGTCTTTCGTCATGTCCCCTCGTGAGGTTCCGAAGCCATAGAAGCGTGCCGCAGGGAATGCTGTCGTAGTGCAGGCTGTTGTCCGTTGCCGTCCGTCTGCCTGTGGAATGCCAGTCATGCCTGCCGCTGTCCCAGTACAGCAGTTCGTACACGTTGCCCGGACACACGTCATTGTCGTCGCTGCGTGGAACAACCCTTACATACCTGACTTCCACAGGTGTGACGAAATCCATTCCAACCCAGACTCCGTCGGCCTGCCCTTCCGCACTCTCGAAGTTGGTGAGCCACCCTCCGTCGAAGGCGCGGCGCACCGTGTCTGCCGGAACCCGGCTGTCGGCGATGGGAATGCCGTCCATCCTGACTGAATCCCCATCGAAGAATGCCAGTTCCGCTATCGCTCCGTACGAGCCGTCCGCACCGAGGTACCGCCAGTAGCGGTGAGACCCGATGCCGGCGGGAAGGGGCTGCCTGTCGGGGATTTCCGTCGTGCCGATAGTCCATACCGTCACGCTGTCGCTGAAGTCACTGCGGTCGGCATACTGGATTTTCGAGCCGGACAGACGGCGGCGCAGTTCCATGACATTTGCCGACTGGTAGTATTTGCGCCGGACATCAATACTGCGCATTCCTCCGGATCCGGTTCCGGTGCTGACATCTGCCGATATGCCGTTTCCCGAAGCGTTTCCATCGATGAAACGGACATTTCCATCCTTCTCTATGATGAACGGGTCGGAGATGGGGATGAGTTTCCGTCCGTCATATCCGAGTGCGACGTAGAGTATGTTCCTGCCCATATTGTGAAATTTCACCCGATGGAATCGTATGCTGCCGAAGTCCAGCACGGTGTATTGCGGACCGTCCGCTCCCTGCGTGAACATTGCGATGTATGCGTAACGGTCTTTCAGACGGATGTCCCTGCGGATGGGGATTATAGGGTCGGATGTGCGATAGTAGTGGCCGGTCACATCAGTCTCGCACAGTGAAAAGGGGTATTTGAACCTTGATGTGTTCATGTAGCGGACGCGGTCACGGTTGACGGCGTATGTCTGGCGCATGATTTTGGGACAGCGCTCGTATGGGTAGAATCCCATGCCGGCACCCACCACGAGGGAATTCATGGTCGGTGTCTCCCGTCCCTGGTCTGACAGAAATGTGAACCAGCTGTGACCGTCGCGGTTGCGGCCCCATACGGGAACCATGTCAACCGCTGCAGGGAGTCCGAGGGAGCGGAATGCAAGCACTCCCATGTTCACATAGTCAAAGCAGGAACCGAATGTCATCTCCTTCAGCGTGGATGCACTGAGCAGACGGTATCCGCTGGGCGCATCCCATAGGACACGGGGCGAATGGTCGCGTGTTATCTCGTCGCGGACTATGTCAATGGCTCCGTAGATGCTCAGACGCTTCACATCGTCTGCCGGAACGGACATGATGCTGTCTGAGAATTCGGCTGAGAGCGTGTCGCGCCAGTGGTCGAGACTCTGCAGTCCTGTACCCTTGTACGGCAGAATCCAGTCGCGGAACTCCTCGTATGTCAGATGCGATGCCCACGGCCGTGTGCGCCACTGTTCGAAAGCCCGGTCAATGCTGTAGATAAGGTATTCTGACGTAATGACCTTCACGTCCGATACGATGTCGCGGGACAGACCGGGATAGTCGCGCATGCTAATCACGCGCAGGGTGTCGCGCTGGCTTTCCGGGCTCATGTCCATACGCATTACCTTCAGTGCCGTGGCGTAGTAGCTGCTGATGGCTGCTGTGTCTGCGTAGGAGTAGTGCGCGGGCATGTTTGCTATCAGGTATCGGGCGGCGGCAAGTTTCTGCGGGTCGTCGCGGTAGTGTGACAGAACGGCTTCCAGTTCGGGGCGGTTGTCGCCGGCGGAGCGGAGGGCATAACGGAGGTAACGCGAGTCTGCATCGCAGGATATCTGCATGATGGACAGACATATCAGTGCTGTAAAAAACAATTTTCCATTCATGGTGATGTGTTATTGGATCAGAGGGTTGTTGCGCCACCGGTCAAGGGCGGCTGACCGGACGGTGTCGGAAGAGATGTACTCGATGCCGGAGTCCTTGTGGAGGATGAAGGGACTGGAAATGGGGACAAGGCGGTTCCCGTCGTAGCCGTATATCAGGTACAGGACTTCGCGCCCCATGTCCGTGAAACGGGCGGCTCCGTGACGCAGTATTCCGAAATCGACGATGGTCCAGCCGTCCTGTACGGAGGGAACGGTTTCCGGAAGTTGCCCGTAGTATTTGCAGCCGTATGAACGGGAATGCTGGGCAAAGGATGTGTCCCGCACGGCGGATGCGATATAGACGTACCTGTCATGCAGTGATTTACGGATAGTCCGGCTGATGGGAACAGTCAGGTCTGCCGTCAGGAAATACCTGGCTGTGACATCTGTCCTGCAAAGTGGAAATGGGTAGATGAACTTTGCCTTACGCTGGTATTCCAGTCTGTCAGGGTTGGCGGCGTAGGTGCATCGCCACACTTTCGGCCCGCGCTCGTAGGGGAAGAAACCCCATCCGATGCCGGTGGAGAGGTCCCATTCGGATGGCTCCTCTGAACCTTTGTCGCCCAGAACGACAAACCAGCGGGTCGCGGCCTCGAAACGGGCACCGACGGGTGTCTCATCCAGAATGACGGGCACCCCGGCGGCGCGTAGGGACAGAGCTCCGGTCAGGGCATAGTCCGGTATGTCGCCGAATGTCTGACGGGGCAGCAGGCGGGCGCTCAGCAGCGGCAGTCCGGCTCCGGCGTACAGGCCGTGCCTGGCCATTTCGCGCTGTGCTTCGTTTTTGACAAGGTCGCCGGTCTTCATCGCTGTTCCGTATTCCACATCGTCGTGGACAGCATCGGCCAAATCTCCGGTGAAATGGGCGGAAAGAGTATCGCGCCAGGCATCCAGACTCTGCAGTTCGGCCATCTTGTACGGCAGCATCCATTCCAGAAAGTCATCAAAGGTGACATGTGCTGCCCAACTCAGGTTCTTCCACTGCTCCCATGCCGAGTCAATATTGCGGATAAGGAAATCGGACGATATGATCTGCGCGTCAGGAACAGTGTGCAGGACGGCATCGCTGAATTCCCGTCCGCTTACGTTCAGCAGCGAATCACGCTGCTCCTCCGGGGTCAGTTCTGAGGACAGTATGCCGTCAGCGATTCCGTAGTATCTCTCTATTTCTGTGCCGGCATACGAACGGTGCGCCGGAAGTCCGGCAATCAGATATTCCGCAGCCTTCAGTCTGTCGGGCTTGCCCCGGTAGTGCCGAAGCACCGCTTCCAGCTCGGCCCGGTTGTCACCGGCGGACCGCAGAGCATACCTTATGCTGCCCGGTCTGGCACACGACATGACACTGACCGCAATTCCGGCTGCGGCCATAACTCTGTACAGAACAGTTCTTCCGAGAAAAAATGATTTCATGAATATGGTATTATTATTAATGTGTTTCCCAACAAGTCAGTTCACGGTGGAACAGGTTTACAAAGTTAGCATTCTTTTTTGTTAAGTTTCTGCTTTTTGGTCATCAGCAATCTATTATTTCATAATTTTGCAACAAAGTAGGAAAAAGGTCTGTTATGAAATCGGCATTCTTCAAAACTATCTGCATCGCGTCGCTGCTTTGCACAGTTCCTGCGGTCTCATCTGCACAGTCATTTGCAAACAATCTGGCAGCTGCCAGCGTCGATCCGGTATCGGATTCGATAGCCATCAGCCGCGTGAGAGCACGGTTGGACAGCATTCGCAGGACGGAGAACCGCCCCACAGTGGCAGTCGTTCTGAGCGGCGGTGGAGCGAAGGGTGCCGCATACATAGGAATACTCCGTTACATGGAGGAACTCGGCATACCGGTCGATTACGTCTGCGGTACGAGTATGGGCGGTCTTGTCGGCGGTCTGTACGCGCTGGGATATGACAGCCACGAACTGGAGACAATCTTCACGACTGTAGATTGGCATGAGACCATGAGCGATGACATTGACATGAAGTTCAAGACCTTTGAGAAGAAGGAGAATTCGGCCACGTATCTGCTGTCAATACCGTTCTATTACGACGACATTGCGCATATCAAGCGTAACCAGCTGCTGGGACAGTCCCTTGAGGATGACAGCGAGATGGGAACGTCGGAGAACAAGAAGAAGATACTCAGCACGCTTCCGATGGGCTATATCGAGGGTTTCAACATTGACCACATCCTGTCCAGCCTGTCGGTGAATTATCATGAGGATATGCTGTTTGACGAACTGCCGATACCGTTCTGCTGCGTTTCGTCGGATCTGGTGAGCGCGAAGGCGAATTATCATACGGAAGGTTCGCTGCCGGAAGCTCTGCGTGCCACCATGTCCATTCCCGGAGTGTTCGCGCCGGTCAGGACCCAGTCGAAGATTCTGGTGGACGGCGGTACCCGCAACAACTTCCCTGTGGATATGGCGAGAGCTGTCGGTGCAGATATTGTAATAGGTGCTGAGGCGGCCAAGCGAGGTGCCACATATTCCGAAGTGAACAGTGCCATTGACATTCTGGACTGTATGATTACAATGCTCGGAGATGATGCCAGAAGCAATAAGGAGGCACAGCCCGATATGTTTATAAGGCCTGAGACCGGTGAGGTAAAGACTCTCAGCTTCAATGCAGAAGCCATCAATGAGCTGATTTCCAGCGGATATGAGTCCGCCAGAGCGATGACCGATGAGTTCATGAAGATCAAGGAACAGGTTGGAGAATGCGGAAAACAGATCCGGCCCAAGGCTGTCAATCTGTTTACCCGGAATGTTCCGGTGGCCGGAATCATGGTCCGCGGCATCAATACCGATGAACAGAAAATGTTCCGTAAGGTCTTGGCTCTGAAGGGATACCGTGATATCTCCATTCAGGAAATCAAGGATGCAATGAGCCGTGTATTGGCTACAGGAGCGTTTGAAAATGTCACATATTCTCTTCTCAAGATTCCGAATGAGGACAATTACACGCTTGAGTTCAAGTGCGTCCCCGGACAGATACACAACTTCAGCCTGGGTATGAGAGTAGATACTGAGGAGATGGCTGAGATAATCATGAACACGACGCTCAATGCCCACAGGCTGAGAGGCTGGAAATACGCACTTACACTCAAGTTCTCAAAACAGCAGAGCGCAGACCTCGGTATCTGCTATATTCCTGACAAGTTCGCACAGGTCAACTTCAGAGCCACCGCTGAATTGGGCAGGTTCGACATCATTTCGCAGTTCAAGAACAGAAGCTACAATGTGTCTCTGTTCACCTCCAATCAGGAGTTCTTCCTGTCCACTCCGAACGCCACAGTCTGCAATGTGAAGGGCGGACTCAGACATCAGATTCTCTCCGTTCCGGATGACATGCCTCTGGTGTCAATCCCTGAGGATCTCTCCTCGCTGATTGATTATCCTGACTACCTGAGAAAGGGCGAGTACATTACCGCCTTCTTCAATGCTGATTTCAATACGCTTAATGACAGGCAGTTCCCGACGAAGGGCCTGCGCTCTTCAATGGGCGCGGAATATGATATGGCCAATCTGTCCCTGGATTATTTTACAGCAGTTCCGATTCTGTATTTCAACGGTGAGATACTACTGCCGGCGACAAGGTGGCTGACCGTGACACCATCTGTCTGGTGGAGAAGCTATTTCTCGGAAGATGATCAGAACGAGCGCTACCGTGACCACATGCATCAGAACTATGTGGGCGGTGCCTTGATGGGACGATACCTGCCGCAGCAGATTCCGTTTGTCGGATTCGGCGATATATCCGAGGTGCAGGACCATGTCTATGAGCTCGGTCTTGACGCCCAGTTCCAGCTGCTTGAGAAGCTGTTCTTCACCACCAAGGTGGCTGTCGTCAGGGAGGAAAGCGAAATGCCGGATATGTTCGACGGCATCAGTCCGAGCTTCTGGGGCTGTGCCGCAGAGATAGGCTATCGCACTCCGCTGGGTCCTGCCAAGCTGAATGTCCACTGGGCTGACTCGGACTATCACAACGGCGTGGGCTTCTATTTCTCTCTGGGCTTTGACTTCTGATGTACACATCGAAGTCCTTTCTCAGCTGAATCACAGCTTCCGACTCCTTCTTCGGCCTGAATGAGGCGATATAGCGTCGCACTTCATCCAGCCGGATGCTGTCCCCGCATTCATAGTGGAGTCTGGCTGTCAGACATAGCGGATACAGCCTGTTGGGTACCATCAGAAATGCGTGACGGTAGCACTCCTCTGCCGTCTCGCAGTCTCCAAGGGCCTGATGCGCCTCACCGCACAGATTCCAGAACATTGCGTCGCCGCTGATTCCGCGACCTTCCTCCAGAATCTCAAGGCATTTCCCGTACTGCCCCGTCCGGAACAGCGCGTGGCCGTACTGGAACATGAATCTCTGGCTGTGCTTCATGTCCAGGAGCAGGGGCGCGTATCTGCGTGCGACGTTACCGTATTCAGCCATCGCGTAAGAGTGTTCCATGTCATGCCATTTCCTTTCCGCCAGTATGCGCGGTATCGTGCGTGTGTGGCCGTACCATAGTACAGCAGGCAGAACAGCCGCAAATATTGCGGTACGTAACCATCCCGGTGCGCTCCTCTCCGGTCCCGGTATTCCAGCAGACGCTGCGGTGAGCGGCATTAGAAGCCGGAACACCGCTATCTCCTGCGGATATGAGAACATTGCGAAGACTGCGATTGCCAGCAGGCCGTACCCGAACGGTGACTTCTGACGGATTGATGCTGATATGCCGGTGATGACGGCCACGATGAGCAGCATCATTGCGGGAATGCCGTATTCGACGCCCGTCCCCAAATATGTGTTGAACGCATATTCCGGACAGTCGGCCAGCATTCTCTCCCGTTCCGTGAAGTCCCCTTCGGCAAAATGTCTGAACTGGGCGTCGCCATAGGCATGTGCAAACGAACCCGGTCCGTGACCTGACAACGGCGATTCAGCCATTGCCTTCAGGCATATTCCTGCCATGAAGAGCCGTCCGTCCGCCGAGTCTTTCTTGGCATTGTAGGCCATCGCCATGAAGGCTGTGCAACATATAACGGCGAGCGCGGCCGCCGATGCAGACAGAATACGGTGCTTCTGCCTGAATTCCGTCACTGCAATTTTCAGCCGCTCTGAGCGGAATGCCATGACTGCGAGGCTGATGCCTGACGCGACTGTTGCCGCACGGCTCATGCTGGCCGGCAGAATGGCCAATGCGGAGAATGCGGATACGGCATACATCACTCTGAGCCCCTTCCGAATCGGCCCGTGTCCCGGAGCATCAGAAGCGAGAGCCGCTGCCAGCACCGACGCAGAGACTGCCAGAAACCCTCCGTAGGGACCGGGATTCCCGAAAGATCCGGTACACAGGAACAGCTGGTGTCCGGATGCCCTGACTCCAACAGTCTGCATCATGCCGATGACAGACTCGCGCAGGCAGAGCACTGCAATTGCCGCTGTCAGTGCCGGCTCCATGATTTTCCGGCATCTCGCGGAGTTGGACAATAAGGAAAAGCCTGAATATGACAGCACGTACCAGAGCAGTCTGTCAGACTGTACTGCCGCTGTTGCCGACCCCCTGTGCGTCAGGCATCCCAGAGCCATCACCGCGAAGAGAAGATATATGGAAATGATGTGGACTTCCGTCCGTAGAGATACGTTTTTCATGGTCTGAATATG
>JAKSIW010000004.1 GCA_024398555.1 Bacteroidaceae bacterium
CTTGAATTTATATATTCCACATCCTACGGAGTCGAGTTCAAGCTCCATGCCATCACTTTCCACAAAACCGGTGACACCATTTTCATCCACATACCAGTAATTCTCGTATGCCATTGTATTGTTGACGGTCACCGTTTTGTATGCCATAGGCATCAGGTCCTCCACTATGTTATTTCTGTCATCCCGGTTGTAGTATTTCTGGCTGGCCCGGATGTAGAATACATAGTTCTCGAACTGATTGAAGACAGGTCTGTTTTCACTATCCACGGCACCGATGGTGTATGCACCGTCCTTGTATGCCACGTATTTCTCCTCCTTTCCTTCACTGACGAAGTATGTCACTGTATCTTCGCCGAAGAAGTTCCTGTCATCCTCGTCCTGCCATACTTCCAGTACCGCCGGAGTGGTCACCATCACCTTGAATATGGTGTTGTATTCAAACTTGTCATACACCGGCTCCCCTTCTGGCGTAATCTGTCCGTTCCAGACGGAATCCGTCAGTACATCTGTCACGTTGCGTGCATCCAGATAACTGAGGTTCTGCTGAAGTTTTCTGTTGATTTCATCATCGGCCGAAGGAATCGTGATGCTGACCACTTCGTAACGCATAGGCGGCAGACAGGCTGCGAACTCACCTGTCAGTGAGTCTGTCTTGATGTATATGCGGTTAGCGTCACCCATATCGGTCTCACTCACAGCATTACCTGTATGTGCCCATGAATTGTTGTTATACTTGAGCGGATTGCTGTAATCTATCTGTCTGGCCGAAGGAACTATGTATAGACGGTTCCTGTCGGTCTCTGCTGTAAAGTAATAATTGGCATTGGACGGCGCGAGAGTAATGTAAGCCGTACCGATATTGTTCTTGGACTGCTCAAGTCCTATCGGTTGGGCGTATTCCAGTTCGCCGCCGCATATTCTTCCTGCCACAATTACCTTTGTATTGTCGTAGAACCAGAGATCCTTCACAGGCTTGTTGAAATACATGGTCAGAGAGTCCGTGAATGTGTGCCCGTTCATGTTCATGCTCAGAGTGTGAGTACCGATGGGCACATCCACGCTGAATTCTCCATCGTAATTGGTCTCCGCCATTGCCGAACCTTCTGAAACAGCGACACCATCCACCATGATATTGCATCCCTGCACCGGGATGTTGGTGTTCTCGTAATACACCTTGCCGCTGACCCTGAAACTGCTGATATCCGTAAAGTTGATATTGGAATGTGCGAGAGCGCTGGTGCTGACAAGTCGTCTTGTACTGGAAGGACTGAAGTCGTGGGCACCGAGTGACGGAACTATCTGCCAGTTGGTTCCCTCCCCCTCGAACGGAATGCCGCTGATGGTGTATTCGCCGTTACTGTCGGTTGTACTGCGATATGCCAGCACATTTGATTCGGGAATGCATTCAGGGGTCAGCGTCGGTCTGTTGTTCGGCAGCTCCATGTCACGGTTGTTCCAATTGCCTGACGGGTGACTGCTGTCGAACGCATACTCACTGACTCCGCTGTCAAATGTATAGTAGGCCATCAACCCCTTCTCATTGCCGCTCAAGTAGCGGTTGTAGGTATCTGCCAATGATTTCTCGCTGAGACATCCGTCCCATACACGCACTTCATCCACAGCTCCTTTGAACGAATTGCTGCCGTTATAGCGGCCAAACCACAGAGTTTCGGTCTTTTCACCACCCACATCCTTGGCCGATATATCCGTCCATATCGTGGAGGCCTTCTGACTATCATTGTCATACACGATCTTTCCCAACCGATAGCCGTTGCTGTCATGCTGTAGGACAATATAGTTGCCCTGATATGTACCATCGTTCACTGGAATACTGAATGACTTGTTTCCATTGAGGCAGGCAATCGTTTCACCGGACCCTTTGTCCAGATTCACAAAAATTCTTCCAGGCACAGTCAGCAGACGATTTCCGGAATTTCCTTCATTTGGGAAGAGCAGGAACTGAATAGTCCATTCACCGTCCCAGAAATCATTGCCCAAACCTCCTGCCAGCGGCATGGTCCGATCAGTTTCGCTGAACAGCATCGCGTAGGAGGGCATCGACATGGCCAGTTCGTCCTCATCGGACTGAAGACGGACATCCACACCTTCCACGGTGTTATCGCCGGAAGAGAAGGTGACGCGGCCCTGAATGGTACCGCGACTGGCTGCAAAGCCTATGTCGTTCGCCTCCGACTTGGCATCTGAACTGGATTCGTACGTATCACAGAACGGATACAGGCGGATGCGGTAGCGATAGACATACCCTGGAAGCACCTCATCTTCGTAGGAGCCTGAATTAAGACTGCTTGAGGTCTCATATACCTGTGTCCAATAGTCTGATGTTTCATCGTAAGCCTTACGTTCGATGACGTAGCGGAGACTCTCATTGTTCTTGTTCTCCGTATTCCATTTGAGATATACTTTCGATGTACTCTTTCCCTTTGTGGCAGAGAAACTGTTGAACTTGACTCCCGCATCATTTATCAGATTCAGCTTGTCCGAATGATACGAACTATTCTTGAATGGTCCTTCCGGGAAGTTGTCAACCAGCCATAGGTAATAATAGGAAGTACACAGTGAACCCGCCTCCTTGTCATCTTCGTACGACATATACAGGTACTCATCGTCCTTGAGCTGATTGTATAGGAACTGACCCTGATACACTTTCAGCTCATCTGCTTTTGAAATGATCGTACTTATGTCTTGTTTACAATCGATGTCTGTGGCAGTGTCCCATTTCAGCAGGCGTACCCTGCACCCGTTAAGCGAACTTGCGTTAGGAATGCCTACGCTGTTCACGACCTTGCCGTTACTGATAATCGGACTGCTGACTTCCAGAACCAATTCTTGTTTGACAGAATTTCCCCAATTAGGATACGTATTGTTGTCTCCCTTTTCATACAGATAAGACCTGCAGACAAAATAAATATTGTATGTATTTTTCTTTCCGTCCACAGGCGCAAAATCTGTCCATGTATCCTTGCTGCTTTCTACTGAGTCTATCAGTACCTCATTATTATTATCAATTTTCCTGTAGATGTACCATTTACCATAATCCTTCCAGTATTTCTTGAACACATCGCCATTCTGTACCTGCCATGTCAGTGTCACTCTATGTAACGTGGAATTATAGCTGCACAAATTAGTAATCATGCTGGCTTTCGGACGGTCCACCATTTCAAACTTCAGTTCACCTTCTGCGGAAGGAATGCCTGAAAACTCCCACTTGCCGACACGCTTCTTATCAGATATGTTAGTGGAAAGGTCATTAATGATCCATTTGTTGTTGTCCTTATTCGCAGTGTATTTCATCGTCTGTCCCTGCGGCATCACCACATAGTTGTAGGCCTCACTCAGAGTCAGGTCTCCACTGAAACCATCTCCTGATACAGAAGCAACCCTGTCCTTTCCGCTGAATCCTAACAGTTTGCCCTTCGACGCATCACTGAGCGGAATCACGAAGTTAATGTCATCGGAGGATTTTTTATAATCCCTGTTGATTCCGAAACAGGCACCATTTCTGTTCATCTGAACAACGGCACCGGCCTCATTGGCGTCTGCTACCCCGCGGTCAATATTCAGGACATTACGGACAAGACATTTATTGCCTTTGACAATATCGTCACTTACCAATTGGTAAGCGTTCAGATTGACGGACATATCGCGATTTATGAAGCAGTCGGACAGCTCCATAGCCGAGGAGCTGCCGGTGTATCCGGCGAAGAGTCCTGCATTGCTTCCGTTCGAGGTCGGGAGCTTCTGCTTGCCCAATACCAGCGTACGCCTTACCATAGGCTTGGATGAACCGTCCCACCTGCCGACAATGGCACCCTGGTCATTGTTGCCTGTAAAGAAATCGCCCGAGAGGTCAAAGACACAATTATCTACGTCAAGACGTGAGCTGTGGTCCATGTATCCGGTGATACAGGCCATACGCGTCAGGGTATTCTGTTTTCTGTTTATCAGATTGATAAAACTGTTCCTGACTGTGACCGAATTGTCACCCCATCCTAAACAGCCGGCAATTCCGCCGTATCGTTCGCCACAACTCTGACTGAATTCACATTTACGGATGGTTATGTTGTCGAAAACTATATCAGTGGATTTCATTATGCGCCCCACTACGATTCCACCGTCATAATCTCCCGCCTGGACAAAACATTCATCAAATGTCAGGTTGGTAAATTTCACATTGCTTGTTGAATACACACCTCCGACAACAATTCCCGCCGCATCATCCGGTGCGTATGACTTGCACTTAAAGAATTTCACATTTCTGATTTCCACTGAATTTCTCAGCTGATCGAACAGGCCGGCATATTCGTCATCATTGAAACGCTCGCATACCAGATTGCTTATCGTGTGTCCCTGACCGTCAAAAGTGCCTTGGAAATCGCGGTTGGCGTCTCCTTTTTCGCCTATGCCACGCCATGAATAATCTTTCATATCGATGCTCGCACCGAGAAAAATATCCGCATGAATGTATTTGGACAATTCGGACACATTGGTCTCTGTTCTGGTTTTCCATGCATACCACGCAAGCTGGTGCGGGGTCTTTATCGTAATCACATAATTACCCGCATCGTTGGTCTTCAGGGCAGGCCTGTCCTCGTCATCCACAATCTCATCCCAGGCTTTTCCCGAGTACTCATATGCACACATTGTCTGGCAGACCAGTGCCAGAAGAATTGCACTTAGCGAACGAAGGACGACCTTCGGCCATCTCCGTCGCGATGATACTTCTCTGCTTGATTTCATAAATTATGTTTATTATTTAGACGTTTTCAATCATTTAATCCTGCAAAGTTACAAAAATGTTCCCTATTGCATCCTCATAAAATCCATTGCCGAAAAATATTCCTATTTTTGCATAAGATTCCGTATGGAACTGTATAATGGATTATTTTATGAAGGATTTTCGAGATGAAAATTCGCTTGTTTGAAGGAGTGATGTGGCTTCATCATGACTGAAAAGAAACGGATTTTCAGCCGGAAAGACTTTATATAAATGGTATGGACTTCACGTATGATGTCATAGTAATTGGGGCAGGGCATGCCGGATGCGAAGCGGCTGCGGCTGCGGCGAACATGGGGGCAAGGACCTGTCTTATCACCATTGACATGACCAAGATGGGGCAGATGAGCTGCAATCCGGCCATCGGTGGAATAGCCAAGGGACAGATTGTCAGAGAGATAGACGCAATGGGAGGCTACATGGGAATTGTTGCCGACGCGTCCGCAATACAGTTCCGGATGCTCAACCGCTCGAAGGGCCCGGCCATGTGGAGTCCGCGCGCCCAGTGTGACCGTGCCAGATTCGTCGCAAACTGGAGACACATTCTCGAGAATCTGCCGAACCTGAACATCTGGCAGGACACTGTCACCGAACTGCTCGTAGAAGAGGGCAGGGTGGTAGGTCTCAGAACACTGCAGGGAGCGGAATTCAAAGCCGGAAGCATTGTTCTCACGGCAGGTACTTTTCTGAACGGCCTGATGCATATAGGCCATGTCAGAATGCCCGGAGGACGCATTTCCGAACCTGCATCATACGGACTTACGGAATCAATCACAAGACATGGAATACGCCAGGGCAGAATGAAGACCGGCACACCGGTGAGGATTGATGCCCGCAGCGTTGACTTCAGCCTGATGGAGAGACAGGACGGCGAGGACGACTTTCACCGTTTCTCATTCATGCCATCAGAACGATCGCTCAGGCAGATGTGCTGCTGGACATGCTTCACAACGGAGAAAACACACGAGATACTTCGCTCGGCCCTTGCAGACTCACCTCTATACAACGGCCAGATACAGAGCATCGGACCAAGATACTGCCCCAGCATCGAGACAAAGCTGTTCACATTCCCTGACAAGGACAGGCACCAGCTGTTCCTGGAACCGGAGGGTGAGGATACAAACGAGATGTACCTGAACGGGTTCTCGTCATCCATGCCTATGGACGTGCAGATCAGAGCTCTGAAGGAGATTCCCGCATTCCGCAACCTCGTGGTCTATCGTCCGGGATATGCCATCGAATACGATTACTTCGACCCGACGCAGCTCAAGGCCAGCCTGGAGTCAAAGGTCATCGGCGGACTGTACATGGCCGGGCAGGTCAACGGTACTACCGGATATGAGGAAGCCGGCGGACAGGGTCTCGTGGCAGGAATAAACGCCAGCCTCGCAAGCCGGGGCGAGAACCCGATGATACTCGGGCGCGATGAATCTTATATTGGAGTACTCATTGACGACCTTATCACAAAGGGAGTGGATGAGCCGTACAGGATGTTCACGTCCAGAGCGGAATACCGCATACTGCTGCGGCAGGATGATGCCGACATCAGGCTTACGGAGAAATCCTACAGGCTGGGACTTGCAACGGAGGAAAGATATCGGAGATTGGTATCAAAACGGGACGCAATAGACAGATTGATAGAGTTTTGCAACACCTTTCCCATTAAAGCTACACTCATTAATCCAGTACTTGAAGAGCTTGGGACGACACCGTTGCGCGAAGGATGCAGGCTGTCAGACATACTTGGCCGCCCGCAGGTGACACTCGCCGGCATCACTCCCCACATCAAGGCGCTTGCCCGTAAAATAAATGCCATTGAAGAGGAGAGGCGCGAAGAAATAGTGGAAGCCGCCGAAATCAGAATCAAGTACAGCGGTTATATCGGACGTGAACGGATGATAGCCGACAAAATGGTCCGGTTGGAGAACATCAGGATTAAAGGCAGGTTCGACTATTCCACCATACAGTCGCTTTCTACAGAAGCAAGGCAGAAGCTGACCCGAATAGATCCCGAGACACTCGCTCAGGCAGGCAGGATACCGGGGGTGTCTCCAAGTGACATCAACGTACTTCTGGTACTGATGAACAGATAATGTTTCACGTGGAACAATTTAAAAAAAATACAGAAAATGAAGAGAGCGGAATTACTGAAAGATTTGAGAAATGTCCCGGATTATCCTATGGCCGGCGTACAGTTCAAGGATGTGACATCATGGTTCATGAATCCAAAGGACCTGCACGAGATTGCCGAGTCCATTTATGAGTACTACAAGGACAAGGGTATCACAAAGGTCTGCGGAATAGAGTCAAGAGGATTCGTCGTAGGAGCAATACTGGCAGAGAAGCTTGGCGCAGGATTCGTTCCGATCAGGAAACCGGGCAAGCTGCCGTATGAGAAGGTCAGCATTGAGTATAAGAAGGAATATGGTTTTGACCGCATAGAGATGCACAAGGACTCCATCTGTGAGGACGATGTGGTGCTGGTACACGATGACCTGCTGGCAACTGGAGGTACTTCAAGTGCCGCCTGTGCTATGATTGAGCAGTTCCATCCGAAGAAAGTGATGGCTAACTTCATCATCGAACTCACCAACTTCAAGTCACGCGAAAGATTCCCCAAGGATGTGGACATCTACAGCCTTGTTGAGATGGACGAAATGGAAGGTTGTGACTAAGGAAAGCGAAAATACTTACCGGGATAGTCTCAGGGAAACAGTCATAAATCTTCCTGAGACTCCCGGATGCTATCAGTACCTTGATGAAACAGGCAAAGTAATATACGTAGGAAAGGCCAAGAACCTGAAGAGGAGAGTAAGCTCCTACTTCAACAAGGAACACGAATCAGCAAAGACACGTATGCTGGTCAGCAAGATCAGAGATTTGAAATACGTGGTCGTCAGGACCGAATGGGATGCCCTGCTGCTGGAAAACAATCTGATCAAGAAATACAAGCCCAGATACAACATTCTTCTGAAGGATGACAAGACATATCCTTCCATCTGCATCACAAAGGAAGAGTTCCCGCGCATTTTCAAGACAAGGAATATAATAAGGAACGGTTCTGAATACTACGGGCCATACAGCCACGTAGCCACATTGAACGGACTGATGGAACTTATCGGCAAGCTCTACAGGATACGCAGATGCCGCTTTCCTATGACAGAGGCGGGTATAGCGGACGGACGTTACAAGGACTGCCTCGAATACCAGATAAAGAACTGCAATGCTCCATGCATAGGCAATGAAACGCGGGAGGAATATCTACAGCAGATTGAGGAAATACGGGAGATTCTGAAAGGAAAGTCAGGCTGGCTGATTCAGAAACTGAAGGAGAAGATGAAGGCTCTGGCAGCTGAACTGAAATTCGAAGAAGCGCAGCAGATCAAGGTAAAAATAGATATTCTGTCTGCGTTTCGGGAGAAAAGCATGGTTGTCACAGAAGTGCCGGATGACCTGGACGTATTCAGCGGCGAACAGGACGAAGACGGAACCGTCTTCATCAATTACATGCACGTGACGGAAGGATGCATAAATCAGGCATTCACATTCGAATTCAAGAACAGGATAGAGGAGCCTCTAAGCGAACTGATTATGTCATCAGTCGTTGAAATGAGAAACCGCTACGGAAGCAAAGCCTCGGAGATTGTGCTGCCATTCATGCCTGAAACGGAGATAGAGGGTATCACATGGACTGTGCCGCAGAGGGGCGAGAGAAAGAAACTGCTCACTCTGTCTGAGCTGAACGTAAAGCAGTATCGGGCGGACAGGCTCAAGAAAAGCGACAAGCTGAATCCGCAGCAGAAGCATGTCAGGCTTCTGAAAGAGCTGCAGAAAGTGACAGGAATGGAGAAACTCCCATACAGAATAGAGTGTTTCGACAATTCCCACATACAGGGAAGTGACGCTGTAGCAGCTTGTGTGGTATATGAGGAGGGCAAGCCTCTCAGAAAGGAGTACCGTCTGTACAATATAAAAAGCGGAGCAGGGGGCGATGACTACGCATCGATGATAGAGGTTCTGACAAGAAGATACAGAAGAATCATCGATGAAGAGGGCAGAATGCCGGATCTGGTCATTGTGGATGGCGGCAAGCCACAGATGTCAGCTGCAACTGAAGTAATGAACAGTCTGGGTTTGGAACTGGACATTGCAGGACTCGTCAAGAACAGCCATCACCGCACATCAGGTCTGATTGTCGGCAAAGACAGGATGGAAGTGGGAATAAAGCCGGACAGCGAGCTGTTCCGCCTTCTGGAACAGATGCAGGATGAAGTTCACAGGGTGGCAATATCATTCCATAAGAACAAAAGAAGCAGGAGACAGACGGAAAGCGAGCTGACACGAATAGCGGGAATAGGCGATAAAACCGCATCTTTGCTGCTTCGTGAGTTCAAAAGTGTCAAGAGGATATCAGAGGCGGACGAGGAAAGCCTTACCAAAGTCATCGGCAGGAGCAAGGCAACAGTAGTTTATTCACATTTCAACGGAAAATCATGAGAGCGGTGATACAGAGAGTCCTGGATTGCAGCGTTACGGTAGAAGGTACGCTGCGTTCAAAAATAGGACAGGGCATAATGGTGCTTGTGGGCATAGAGGATGCCGATACGATGGAGGATATAAACTGGCTGGCAGGGAAGATCATCAATATGAGAATTTTTGATGATGAGAACGGTGTGATGAACCGTTCTGTAATGGATATTCAAGGTAACATTATGATAGTCAGCCAGTTCACTCTTATGGCACAGACACGCAAGGGCAACAGACCATCATACATCCGTGCATCCGGAGCGGAGTTTTCGAAGCCGATGTACGAAAA
Organism: Bacteroidaceae bacterium; assembly: GCA_024398555.1. GTDB lineage: Bacteria > Bacteroidota > Bacteroidia > Bacteroidales > Bacteroidaceae > Colenecus. The sequence continues at coordinate 9,612 of JAKSIW010000004.1, forward strand.
GTTCTGTGAAACGGTGGAGAAAGAAAGCGGAATAAGGGTACAAAGAGGTATCTTTGGAGCCGATATGAAGATTGCTATGACCGGTGACGGTCCGGTGACAATAATTATGGATACTAAAAACAGGGAATAATGGAATTGGACGAAAGGCTGAGTGGAAATGCCAATGAAACAGACCGCTATACGGAGGCATTCTCCAAGTTTGATCTGAATGTTGATGAAAAAGCCGTTGAAAAGGCTGTAAATGCCATCAGAAAGAAGACCGCGAAATATGGCGGAGAGGAGATTCTGAAGCTTATCGGAAGTCTGGACTACACATCACTGAAGGTGACCGACAGCGAGGAGACAATTCTCGCCATGACGGAAAGGATCAATGATTTCTACAACAGGAATCCGGAAGTTCCGACGTTTGCAGCTGTTTGTGTATATCCCTGCTATGCAGAGACGGTGAGCAGTTCACTTGAAATAGACGGCATAGAGCTGGCATGTGTCAGCGGAGGCTTCCCGTCATCGCAGACGGCTACAGAGGTCAAAATAGCAGAGACTGCTATGGCCATTCACGACGGAGCTGATGAAATAGACATTGTGATGCCTGTAGGTCGCTTTCTCTCAGGTGATTACGAATATATCGCCGATGAAATCCAGGAACTGAAGGAGGTCTGCGGAGAGAAGACTCTCAAGGTTATATTGGAGTCTGGTTCTCTCGGCAGTCTGAGCAATGTCAAGAAGGCTGCTGTTATGGCGATGTATGCCGGAGCGGATTTCATCAAGACTTCGACTGGAAAGGAAGCGGTTGGAGCCACACCGGAGGCATTCTATGTAATGTGTCAGGCTATCAGGGAATATGCCGATGAAAACGATGTAAAGATAGGAATCAAGGCAGCCGGTGGCATCAGTACGAAAGAGGATGCATTTCTGTATTATGCAATAGCCAAGACCGTGTTAGGTGAGGAGTGGATGAACAAATCACTGTTCAGAATAGGAACCAGCAGGCTGGCCGGCATCCTGATTAGCGAAATTACAGGAGAGAAGAGTCCGTTCTGACCTGAGCGGTATCAGCGGGTACGGTTTAAAATCAGAGATACGTAATCCCGGAAGGCGATACGCAGATCTGAAGACATATCTGATGGAAGGGAGCGCATAGCTGAGGCGGAAATCTCACGCATGCGCTCTTCTGCATATTGTACACCTCCGTTTTCAACGGTGTATTCAGTGATTTCACGTCTGATGCTCTCATCGGCACTGCATGACCTGACAGATTTGATATAGCTGCTCCAGTCCCTGTCAGAAGTATTGAGGGCAAATATGGCCGGAAGGGTGAACTTACCTTCCTGAAGGTCATTGCCTGAGGGTTTACCGGTATCGGAAGATGAGAAATAATCGAAGATATCATCCTTTATCTGGAAACAGATACCGGCCAGACGCCCGAACTCGGCAAAGGCATCTGCCTGCTTCGGGTCAGCCCCGCAGGTTATGGCAGTCATACGACAGCAGCTTGAAAACAGACAGGCGGTCTTCCGATAAATGATATCAAAGTAACTGTCCTCGGACAGTACATCCGAATTTCTGACAACAAGCTGGAATATCTCTCCGGATGAGAGATTTTTAGACAGTTCCGACAGGATGGAAAAGTTCTCAATAACACCGACAGATGACAGTTCCCGGAGAGCCATAGCCAGTACATAGTCCCCGAAGAGAACCGACATCTTGTTGTCAAACAGAGAATTGAACGACGGATTCCCCCGACGGAGCATACTGTTATCTACCACATCATCATGAATGAGCGTGGATGTATGTAGAAGTTCCACTGAGGATGCCAGATGAAAAATCCTGTCCGAAGATACACCGAAGTATTTGGCTGTGAGAAGAACAAGGATAGGTCTGAGCATCTTGCCACGCTGATTCCCCAAAACCTCCAACAACGGCCTGACACTATCATCATCAGTATCAAACAGCGAATTGAAATAGTTGTTGAATCCATCCAGTTCAGACTGTATGGGTGCAGTGACAGATGTTAGCAAATCCCTTTCCATATTCTCACAGGAGTCCGCAAAAGTAATAAAAAATGAGTATATTTACGCTTGTAGAAACCGACTTGCTTAGCGATTAATATGGAAAAACTGTTCCTGCTCGATGCATACGCTCTGATATACAGGGCATACTATGCCATGATCAAGACTCCGAGAATCAACTCGAAAGGGGTAAACACTTCCGCCATACTGGGATTCTGCAACACCCTGCAGGAGATTCTGACGAAGGAAAAGCCCACTCATATAGGAATCGCCTTTGACCCGAAAGGCGGTACTTTCAGACACGAGTTATTCAAGGAATACAAGGCACAGCGCGAGGAGACTCCGGAGGTCATCCGACAGTCAGTCCCATTGATCAAGCAAATAATTGAAGCCTACAATATACCGATACTGGAAGTGGCCGGATTCGAAGCTGATGACGTAATCGGAACACTTGCCGGAAAAGCCGATGAAAAGGGTATCGAGACATATATGCTCACTCCTGACAAGGACTATTGCCAGCTGGTAACTGAACATTCGAAAATATACAGGCCGAGACACGGAGAGGGGTATGAGATAATGGATACTGCTACCGTGCTTGCGAAATATGAGATAGACAGTACCGATCAGATACGCGACCTGCTGGGACTGATGGGTGATTCCTCCGATAATATCCCGGGCTGTCCCGGTGTAGGACTGAAGACCGCTCAAAAACTCATTCAGCAGTTCGGCAGTGTCGAGAATCTTCTGGAGAATACCGGTCAGCTGAAGGGAAGCCTGAAACAGAAGGTGGAGGAGAACGCGGAAAAAATCAGATTCAGCAAAATGCTCGCCACCATCAGAACCGATGTTCCGATAGAGCTTGACATGGAGAACCTTCGGAGGGTAAGCCCGGACATGGGAAAGATTCAGACCATCATGGAGGAACTCGAGATGAAAGGTCTGCTTGCAAGAATCCGCCGCGAAAACGGAGATTTCCATGCCGATTTCTTTGAAGAATTTACGGGCAGTGATACGGAAAATTCTGAAAATTCAATTCTCAAGAGGGAAAAATGCCCGGAAATATCATGTCACATCATTAATAATCAGGAAGATATCACCTGTTTTGCCAATGAATCAAAACAGGCCCGCGACATCACCATCTACGCAGATCTGACATCTCTCCACCCGGTATCGGCAGAAATTACCGGTATCTGCTTCGCATTCACGCCCGGGAAGGCATGGTACTATCCGAATCCGGAGAACAGTGAAGAGAAGGAGGTATTCGTCAGTACCGTGAAGGAGATTCTCGAAAACGCAGAGATAAGGAAAACCGGTTACAACCTCAAACCGGTCATCCAGTCATTATCCAGACTTGGGATAGAACTGAAAGGAGAGCTGTCCGATATGATGGTTGCGCATTACGTTCTTCAGCCGGAACAGAAGCATGACCTTTCATTCCTGGCAAAGAGTCTTCTTGACATGGATTTCAATCCGGGCGATGAAGCAAACGGAAGCGAAGGGCTGCTGATGTTTGCGCCGGACATTGAAAAACTTGCATCCGATTCCGCAGAAAAATGCAGAATCATCATGGGCATCTGTCCCATTCTGGAGGAAATGCTGAAGAAGGACAATACGGACGGTCTGTTCAGAGAGATTGAAATGCCTATGGTGAAAGTTCTTGCAGACATGGAATGCGCCGGTGTCAGAATTGACAGGGAGGCACTTGCCGAAAGCAGCAGAATCTTCACCGAACGAATGCGTCAGACAGAGGAGGAGATATTCCGCGAAGTGGGATTCAGTTTCAACATACAGTCACCGAAGCAGGTTGGAGACGTTCTGTTCGAGAAACTGAAGCTGATGGAGAAGCCCAAGAAGACAAAGAGCGGGCAGTACGTCACATCAGAGGAGATTCTGGAAAGCCTGAGGGACAAAAGTCCTGTTGTCGATAACATACTGAAATACCGTGGCCTGAAGAAACTGGTGGGCACATACGTGGATGCCCTGCCGGAAATGATCAATCCCAGGACCGGTAAGATACATTCCTCATTCAATCAGACAGTTACAGCTACCGGAAGACTCTCGTCCAGCAATCCGAACCTGCAGAATATCCCTGTTCGGGACGAAGACGGCAAAGAGGTTCGCAAAGCATTCATTCCGGACCCGGGATGCAGATTCTTCTCTGCGGACTACTCCCAGATAGAGCTTCGCATCATGGCGCATCTGAGCGGTGACAGAAACATGCTGGATGATTTCGCCAAAGGTGAGGATGTACATGCAGCAACAGCTGCCAAGATATTCCACAAACCTGTTTCCGAGGTGACAAAGAGCGAGAGATCCAAGGCAAAAACTGCTAATTTCGGCATCATTTACGGCATTTCCGCCTTCGGGCTCGCAGAGAGGATGAAGGTGAGCCGAAGTGAGGCAAAGGAACTGATTGAAAATTATTTCAAGACCTATCCTGACATCAGGAAATTCATTGACAAGCAGATAGAAAAAACCCGCAGCACCGGATATATCGAAACGGTCATGCACCGCAAACGCTATCTGCCTGATATCACTTCGCATAACGCGACTGTCAGAGCCTATGCTGAGAGAAATGCGGTGAATGCACCTATCCAGGGCAGTGCAGCCGACATAATCAAATGCGCTATGGTGGGAATATTCAGACGGTTCAGGGAAGAGGGTCTGAAATCGGCGATGATTCTACAGGTGCATGACGAACTGAACTTCAACGTAGTGCCGGGCGAGGAGGATGCTGTCAGCAGAATTGTCACCGAAGAGATGCAGAATGCCTATCCGATGTCTGTCAAACTGGTTGCAGACTGCGGCTGGGGCACCAATTGGCTCGAAGCACACTGATTAGTTGATGGAATTGATTACTTTTGCAAAACAAACAATAAAGGATTAGAAATGTCATTGCAATGCGGAATAGTGGGACTGCCTAATGTAGGTAAATCCACTCTTTTCAACTGTCTTTCATCAGCCAAGGCGCAGGCTGCAAACTTCCCGTTCTGCACCATCGAACCGAATGTAGGTACAATCACTGTTCCTGACGAACGTCTGAACAGACTTGCCGAACTGGTGAATCCAGGACGTATCGTTCCTGCCACAGTCGAGATAGTCGATATCGCAGGTCTGGTCAAGGGTGCCAGCAAAGGTGAGGGTCTGGGCAACAGATTCCTGGGCAACATACGCGAATGCGATGCTATCATCCATGTTCTGAGGTGTTTCGATGATGACAATGTAACTCATGTAGATGGCTCTGTCAATCCTGTCCGTGACAAGGAGATAATAGACATGGAGCTTCAGATCAAGGATCTGGAAAGCATTGACACACGTATCCAGAAGATACAGAAGCAGGCTGCAGTCGGTGACAAGCAGGCAAAGGTGGTGTTCGGTGTACTTTCCGCATTCCGTGACGCCCTGCTTCAGGGCAAGTCTGCCAGAACTGTCACATTCGACTCCAAGGACGAACAGAAGATTGCGGACGAGCAGTTCCTGCTTACTTCAAAGCCGGTCCTCTACGTCTGCAACGTGGATGAGGCCAGCGTCAGGACAGGCAACAGATACACCGAAATGGTTAAGGAGGCCATTAAGGAGGAGGATGCTGAACTGCTGATTGTAGCGGCAAAGACTGAATCGGAGATAGCCGAACTGGAATCATACGAGGATCGGCAGATGTTTCTTGAAGAGTTAGGATTGGAGGAGTCCGGCGTGACAAGACTTATCAGGTCGGCATACAAGCTGCTCAATCTCGAAACTTTCATCACCGCCGGCCCTATGGAGGTAAAGGCTTGGACATACCGCAAGGGCTGGAAGGCCCCGCAGTGTGCCGGAGTCATCCATACGGACTTTGAGAAGGGATTCATCCGGGCTGAGGTAATCAAATATCAGGATTACGTGGAACTTGGCTCCGAAGCTGCCGTGCGCGATGCCGGAAAGCTATATGTGGAAGGCAAGGATTATGTTGTGGAGGATGGCGACATCATGCATTTCAGGTTCAACGTCTGATAATAGGTTATGACTGGTTCATTGGCATACATCGTCTGGAATCCGAATCTGGAACTCTGCAGAATACTCGGTTTTCCCGTCAGGTATTACTCACTGATGTGGGTGCTTGGGCTGCTGGCGGCATATCTGCTTGTCAGAAAGTACTACAAGGACATGAAGATAGACAGTGAGCGTTTCGATCCGCTCTTCCTCTACGGCTTCTTCAGCATTCTGATAGGGGCACGTCTGGGACATTGCATCTTCTATGACCCACAATACTATTTCAGCAGTTTCGAGCATTTCATCGAGATGCTTCTCCCTGTCACATTCTCACCAAAATTCGCCCTCACAGGCTATCGTGGACTGGCCAGCCATGGAGGAACAATAGGCATCTTCATCGGCATTCTGCTCTACTGCCGCAAATACAAGGTACGCCTTCTATCCACACTTGACCTGGTATGTGTGGCCACTCCGCTGACGGCCTGCTGCATACGTCTGGGCAACCTAATGAACTCGGAGATAATCGGCAAAGCCACCGGCACGGACTGGGGATTCGTATTTGTACAGTTGGGTGAGGACTTCCCAAGGCATCCGTCACAGCTGTACGAAGCTATTGCATACCTGATTATCTTCATCATAATATCACTGATCTACAGAAAAAAGAAGAATCTGGTGGGAACTGGTTTCTACTTCGGATTCTGCATAACGGCCATTTTCCTGTTCAGATTCTTCGTAGAATTCACAAAGGAGGTGCAGTCGGACTGGGAAGAGGGTATGACACTGGATATGGGACAGCTTCTGAGCATTCCATTCGTTATCATAGGAATATGGCTCATAGCTAACTCCATGAAGCTCAGACACCGGGAAATAAAACATTTCCAGCCTATCAGAAGCAAAAAGTAACGTCAGAACTTCATCCTCAGCATCAGCGATACATCCTCCTTGTGACGGGAGTCGATGAGCTGTTGTGAAGAACCTATTTCATCGCGGTCAAAGTACAGTGTGCTGCCGAACTTCACGCTGATACGCAGACCGTCTGTCAGATCATATCTCACTACAGACGAACAGCGTGTTCCATATCCGTACATTGTCAGAAAATTGAACGAATACGGCAGTCCCTTCTCATACGTTGAAACTGACGCCGCGTAACTGTCGGTGTGAAACAGACTGAACGAGACGGAACCCTGCAAACGTCCTTTTGACGGATTGCAGGACAATGATTCAGATATGGATTCACCCAGCTCAAATCCATCGTCCGGAAAGAAGCGGTGAGTGATATTAAGCTGTGACTGCAATGACAGGTGCGTCGAAAAGGAATGAACCCACTGCATCTTCAACCTGCCGGTATAATCCATCTCCACCGATTCCAACACCTTGCTGTCCTGTTGCCTGCATTTGAAACGGTATCTCATCAGGTACGAATCGGACTCATCCCGTGGCGAATATGATACCTGCAGCTGGACATCGCCTCCTGACGAACTTTCGGAAACCCCATACCTGGGCTGGCTGAAGTGAAAGATATCCAGATATGACATTACGTCCATCCTCCCTACCCTTCCGCTCATCGCAAGATAAAGACCGTCTTCATTGCGCAGTTCTCCTTCCGCAAAACTGCTGCCGTGAAATACATTGTATCTGCTGTCATAGTGGCGCAGAAGAGCTGTCAGTCTGCTGCCGCCGGACAGCTTGACTGTGAGCATGTTCAGCGTTGCCCAGCACAGATTGTCAGAAATGGCTGTCTCTCCGGAAAAACTGAACCTGCTGCGACGTATGCAGTAGTCCGTTCCCACATTCCAATACCACTGGTCGGACGGTGTTGCACCATTATAGATGTCATTCTTCCAGGCGATTCCGTGATCGAAGCGATTGGTCAGAACCGTAGCTCCCATATCCATTCCATTGTGACGCCAAGCCAGATGACCCGCATACAGAGTCTCGCGGATGTTGTGCCGTTTGGACAACTCCAGAGATGTACGATGGTACCCGTCATCCTTGAAGGACGTGATGAGACCGGCATCTGACAATGTAGCATCTCTCCCAGTATATGACGCTAATGCCGAAATGGAGAAGTGTCCCATTCTTACAGTTCCTCCGACTCCTGTCAGAAATCCAGACTCACTGACTGAAGAATGCGGTCGGAACGATACCTGCGTCCGGTCCAAAGTATTCATCTGCATGCTCTTGCCCATTCCGAAACCGGTATTGAGTACAAGACCCCTGCCGAATGAGGCCTTCATGTTACCTGCCACAATATTCTCAAGGCATCCCATATCCCGAATCTGGACATATCCGGACAGAAAATCGTATGGTGTGTTCCTGTCGGTCATGAATCTCTCGCCGCTGTCCTTGTCAGCCGAAACGCCCAGCCTTATTCTGTCATGCCAGCTGTAGGAATACCTCATGCTATGCTGGACCGGACCTCCGGCATACCTGCCGTCAAAGCCTTTCCGGCGATACATCGGGATATCTCCGCGCAGTATGAGTTCATTCCTGCCGTAACGGAACAAATCGCTTAACCTGTCCGGCATATTGCTCCGCCCTACCCCATCTCCTGCATAGACGAGCAATGACAGAAGACGCCTTGTTTCGTAATCAAGACTGCCTATCAGCTGCAGTTCTCCGAGCGACCGCATGTTGCCATGCAGATATACATACGCCTGGATGTCCTCTATCTGTCCGGAGTCCAGAAACGGAATCTGACTGAGCTGTTCACGTGTAGCCGAGTTTATGTCCAACGGGTTGTCCTTAAGTTCGGAAAGCAGGACTGACAGCTCATAAGCCGCCTCTTCAGACATATCGTCCAGCTGATATTCAATATCATCCGATATGGATAAAGTTTGTGAAAAAGAACCGTATGGCAGGAACGCCAAACAAAACAATAATGAAACAGGGAATAAAAACCCTTTGGAAATAGTGTTTTTCATCGTTTCTGATTTTACGCAAAAGTATGCCATTTATTTGAAAATTGATACTTTTGCACTGATGAAAAGAATAATTCAGATATTGGTTATTCTACTGATAATACCAACAGGCATTTCAGCAGACAAAAAGGACAAACAGCAGAGACTTATACTGGCCTTGTCTGAAGTATATAAAGGAGATACCATCCCTTCGTTCCAGCTGATGGATGTGAACATTTACGGCCGGAAGAATTTCAGCAGCAGGAAAAAACAGAAGAAATACGACAAGATGGTACGTGATGTCCTGAAGACATATCCTCTTTCCAAGGAAATCAAGGGCGTACTCGTGGAAACGTACCTGTATCTGCAGACACTTCCCGATGACGAATCCAGACAGAAACACATGGAAGAAGTGGAAAAAGGCGTCTGGAACCAGTATCTGCCGGTTATGAAGAAGCTCACTCTGTCACAGGGAAAGATGCTTATCAAACTTATAGACAGAGAATGCAATCAGACAAGCTATGAACTGATAAATGCATTTATCGGCCGCTTCAAGGCAGGATTCTATCAGACTTTTGCGGCCATCTTCGGTGCCACCTTGAAAAAGGAGTACGACCCTACCGGAGCTGACGCTGAAATTGAAGAGATTATCTTTCTGATGGAAAATGACATGCTTCAGATAGTCAAGTAACTGACTATCTTATCCCACTCATCAGATGCTTTGCAAACTCCCATAATACTATACCGGCAGAAACTGATACATTGAGCGAATGCTTTGTGCCGAACTGTGGAATTTCAAGTGAATAGTCACAAATGTCAACCACATCCTGCCTGACTCCCTTCACTTCATTTCCGAAAACTACTGCAAAAGATCCTTCTTCCGGAACATATTCATCCAGTTTGCGGCTTTCAGCAACCTGTTCTACAGCAATAACCGTATAACCTTCCTCTTTCAGAGAAAGTACTGCCTGCAATGTGTCATCACAATATTCCCAGGAAACTGTTTCCTCTGCTCCAAGAGCTGTCTTATGGATTTCTGTCAGTGAATTGTCAGGAGTGGCTGTAATACCGCACAGAATAATCTTCTCTATTCTGAACGCATCCGAAGTTCTGAATATCGAACCTATATTATACAGACTTCTGACATTATCCAATACCACTGTCAGCGGCAGCTTACGACAAGTTCTGAATTCATCATTTGTCATTCTGCCAAGTTCCTGGACATTAAGTTTTCTCATATTTATTAACAATCAGCGCTTATTATGTTGAAAAACCTGAAAACTCAGTTTATAATGGAAAGGTATTTCTGTTGATAAGGAACAAATAAAAAACGTCTCTCAAAGTTTGATTTGTCATAATAAAATATAATCGTCATGACATTCATATTGTGGATGTTCATATCACCGGAAGTTTACATTGTCTTATTAACACGCATTCAACAGGACCAACAAGTGTCAAATCTGTCAAACATAATTGTCAACAGTATGTTAATAACAATACAACTCTCTTATATACAATCAATTGATATGTTCATTACTCTGTTATTCACTTTTAATAATCATTGATAAATACTTATTCACCAAATATCAACAATATTAACAGCCTAATAAAAACAATAATGTATTCCTATAAAATAAAAGAACAATATTCTTATTTATCTGATGACGACGAATCTGGCGACTATGCTTGTTGACTGGTCTTCATCTATCGCCATTACGAAATAGACGCCGGAAGGAACTCTGCCGTTTCCGTTACTGCAGTTCCATGAATATGCTCCTCCGTTTGAAATTCCTTCGTGTACGACTCTTCCTGACTGGTTCAGAATCTTGATTGTGCAGTTGTTGCTGAATCCTTTGAAAGTGACCATATTCTCATATTCCGGAAGAACAGGATTCGGATAAACTGTAACATTTGATTTTTTCAGTGTTTCCTTCGCTCTGACGGCGTCACTTCCATAAATGATAAGACCTTCGTCCGTTCCGATATAAACCTCTCCTGTCTCACCATTTGCCTTTATATTCAATATTGAATTTGAAATCAGCGGACTGTTGTCTGTGGTAAAATGCCTGAGTGTTGTGATATTGTCCCTGTCTATGAGGAAAAGACCGTTGTTCATGGTCCCTATCCACTTTCTGTTACCGAAATCTACGCAGATTGCAGTAGTATATACATTGCTCAGCAGATAGTCGGCAGTGTTTGTTCCATCATTTCTCGGAACTTTAATTCTTCTGAAGGTATGGCTTCTTTCAGTAAGGAATGATTCCGGACTGTCCAGTGTGAAAATTCCCTTGTCAGTACCTATCCACATCATTCCGTCCAGATCCTTTTCAATGAAATATATCTGGTTTATAGTTACAGCGACTCCATCCTGATTGGTGAATGTGGATCCTGAAAATGCATGTCTGTCGTCCGAAGCATCTTCAAGAGTGCCGTTTGTGTCAAAGCAGAATAATCCCGGTCTCTTGAATGTGGAAGCTGTCCATATCATTCCATTCGAGTCGAACAGGAACTGTTTGAAGGATGGCATCCCGGCGATTTCCGGATAATACAGACTAGTCCATGATCCGTCGGGCTTCATTATTCTGATGATAGTATCCACCTCGTTGTTGAACATCCATAGATTTCCATCGTAATCATATTGCAGACCGTCCACACTGACATAATCATACGGATTCCTGTCATTCGGAAGTATTGTCTCCAAGGGACTGTTGTCAAATGTCCACAGTTTATGGAACTTCCTGTCGAAGAATTCATAGAGTCCATGTCTTGCTGATCCTGCATAATAGTGTTCACTCTGTTTGGGATCTTCTGCCACGGAAGTAATATTTATGTATGGCAGTCCTGTTATCTGTCCAATACCTTCATTTTGGAAATTGTACCAGGTATTGTCCTTCATATACATGAGAGTCCCTTCATAGTCTCTGCCTGTATAGTTCAATGAACCTCCTGCTACCAGAAGTTTTTCATCATTGATAATATTCATGAAGTCGAAGTAGTTGTACTGCGGACTGTCAGGGATAATGGATGTCTTGGAAAATACAATGTTGTTATCCTTTATGGAACATTTCTGCAGGCCGTCATTTCCACAGCTTACCCAAAAACTGTTTCCTTCCTGAATGACATCCTTGATGGTGCAGTCTGTAAAATACCTATGGAAAGAATCTAAGGAACTGAATATCTTGAGCGTATCCTGTTCATAGACAAACAGTCTGCTGTCACAGATGCAGTGATGGAGTACGTCTGTTTCAAGCAGTGAAATGCTTTTGTTCCGGTATTTTACATTGAAGAGTCCCTTTCCTCTGGATACTGCAAGGAGACAATTGTCAAATGAATAAAGCTTCAGGAACTGTGTTCTGTCTTCAATCAGTGTCCATTTGGATGAATCCAGAAGATTGTCCGCAAGACTACCCTTCCAGATACCTTCCTCATTGGTATAGAACAATGTGTTATCAAGGATTACGGATGAATAGACGTCAGTCGCCCTGTATGTTTCTGAAATAACCTTTTTTGAAATATCCAGCTGTATGATTCCGGAATTGGTAGATATATATGCCTTGTTTCCATAGAGTCTGACTTCATGGACTGTCTTGTCCGGAAGCGTACTGTTCTTCAGGTCAGTGACATTGTAGATATCATCATCGGCATACAGAAAGTCAATATTGCCGTTGCTGTAACATAGAAGAATAGCTTTTTCGGCGGGACAATATACCATGTCGGCAATATTGCTGTCACTCAATGTGGTGACTTTGTCATACGTCCGGACAGAATTGTCTGAGGGGGAGTAATAGTACAGCGAACCTTCACTCAGTACGTAGATTCTGGTAAAAGCCCTTACGCTTTTTGTCGCATCATGGAAGGCAGGATAAGCTCTCCACTCGCCTGTGGCAAGCTGCGCTGCCGCTGTGACGCATGAAACCAGAAGAACGATTGATGCCAGTATTCTCAGTCCGGCGTGATGATTTCCCATTTACAGTGAATTTAAGTATTCCAACAGTTTTGCTACTGCCCTTGCCCTATGGCTGATGGTATTCTTTATGTCCATGCCAAGCTGGGCAAAGGATTCATCATATCCTTCGGGAATGAAAAGCGGATCATATCCGAATCCTTCAGTGCCACGCTTCTCCTCACTGATACGTCCTCTCACTATTCCTTCGAAGACATGCTCCTCTCCATTCAGTATCAGCGCTATCACTGTGCGGAATTGTGCGCTGCGGTCGCTTTTACCCTCCAGTTCAGCCAGGAGTTTGCGCATGTTGGCTTCAGAATCATGATCTCCGGCATATCGGGCTGAATGTACACCGGGTGCTCCTCCGAGTGCGGTGACTTCAAGTCCGGTATCGTCGGCGAAGCAGTCCAGTCCGAAATGTTCTTTCACAAAACGGGCCTTCTGAAGGGCATTTCCGGCAAAGGTATCCGCCGTTTCAGGAATATCCGCCGTACATCCGATATCTGCCAGTGACATCAGTTCAAAACGTTTGTTGAGAACTGCGGCCACCTCCCCTATCTTGTTTGCGTTGTTGGTAGCAAATACGAGTTTCATTTCACCTTGATTTTATCGAAGCCTTCGCCATATACACCTACGACACGGCTCATTGATACGAATGCATTGGGGTCTATCTGCTTGATGGCACGCATCAGGTTCGTGGCATCGGGCTTGCGGGCCAGCACTACCAGCACATGACAGTCCTGCTTGCTGTACCAGCCCATTCCGTTCAGAACTGTAACACCACGCTTGATCGTATGATTGATATAGTTGGCGAGCTCTTCGTATTTGTATGAGAAGATCATTATCTGTACGGACTGACGGGCGCTGTTCACGTAGAAGTCAAGAGACACGCTCATGATGACCATGCTGGCATAGCCGAACATCATTCTGGTGATGTCATGGAACACGAAATAGGTGCTTCCGATGATGAGAATGTCCGCGAACATGATGACTCTGCCGAACGAAACGTCGCGGTATTTGTTGACGATTGCCGCAATGATGTCAGTGCCTCCTGTACTTCCATTTGCCGCAAAGCATATTCCCACCCCGATACCGGACAGAACGGCGCCTACGAAACAGGCCATGAAATTCTGGTTTTCTCCAAGCACCATCTTGAAACCACCGTTACCGTCTGACATCATTATCTGTCCTACTTTCAGAAATACGGTCACAATCATTACGGCATAGACCGTCTTGGCGCAGAACCGCCATCCGAGAATCTTGAGGGCGAATATCAGAAACAGGGAATTGATGAGAAGATAGCTTATCTGCATCTCAAATCCTGTGGCGTAATAGATAATTGCCGCCACACCTGTCACTCCTCCTGTCGTAATACCGTAGGGAAGCATGAACACGGTCCAGCTGACGGCATAGATGGCAAGTCCGACTGCTATGGCCAGATAGTCGTGCAGTTCGTGAATGAATTTTTTACTGACTTCAGCAACCATACAGAGCGTTTGTTTTTACAGTACGATATTGACAATCTTGCGCGGTACTACGATGACCTTGCGGATTGTCCTGCCATCGATGTATGCCTGTGCCTTCTCGTTGGCGAGAACAGCAGCCTGAATCTGATCGGATGCGGCATCGAGCGGGAAGTCCATCGTGAAACGGGTCTTGCCGTTGAATGAGATGGAGTAGGTGACGCTGTCCTCCTTCAGGTATTCTTCTTTGAATTCAGGCCAATTGGAATCGCATACGGAAGTGCTGTTGCCAAGCATCTCCCAGAGTTCCTCTGCGATGTGCGGAGCGAACGGAGCAATCAGGCGGACCAGAATGCCGAGCACTTCCCTGTTGTTGCATTTGAGTGCGGAAAGCTCGTTCACGCATATCATGAATGCGCTGACCGACGTGTTGTATGAGAAGTTTCCGATGTCTTCAGTGACCTTCCTGATCAGTTTGTGGATGGACTTCAGTTCATCGCGGGACGGTTCTGCATCGGACAGGCAGAGATTGCCATCCCTGTCGGTGAACATATTCCACATCTTGCGGATGAAACGGTGACAGCCGTCAATGCCGTTGGTGTCCCAGGGTTTTGACTGCTCGAGCGGACCGAGGAACATCTCGTACATTCGCAGTGTGTCGGCACCGTATTTCTCGATGACAACGTCCGGATTGACGACGTTGAACATGGACTTGCTCATCTTCTCGACTGCCCAGCCGCAGATGTATTTCCCGTCCTCCAGGATGAATTCAGCCGTGCTGTATTCGGGACGCCATGCCTTGAACGCCTCCACATCGAGAACGTCGTTGCTGACGATGTTTACGTCAACGTGAATAGGCGTGGTGTCGTACTGATTCTTCAGACCGAGGGATACGAATGTGTTGGTGTCCTTGATCCTGTAGACGAAGTTGCTGCGTCCCTGAATCATTCCCTGGTTGATGAGCTTGCTGAACGGCTCTTCCACGACACTGCAGCCGATATCGTACAGGAACTTGTTCCAGAAACGGGAGTAGATGAGGTGACCTGTGGCATGCTCGGAACCGCCCAGGTACAGGTCCACGCATTTCCAGTAGCTGTCGGCTTCTTTGCTTACCAGACCCTTGTCATTGTGCGGGTCCATGTAGCGCAGATAGTATGCGGATGAACCTGCAAAGCCGGGCATCGTATTGAGTTCCAGCGGGAAGACGGTCACATTGTCAATGAGACTCTTGTCTACCACAGTATCAGTCTTCGTGTCAAAGGCCCATTTCACGGCGTGGCCGAGTGGCGGCTCGCCGGTTTCCGTCGGCTTGTACTCGCTGATTTCCGGGAGTTCCAGCGGCAGGCAGCTTTCTGGAACCATTGTCGGTATTCCGTTCCTGTAATAGACGGGGAACGGCTCGCCCCAGTAGCGCTGACGGCTGAAGATGGCATCGCGCAGACGGTAGTTGACCTTTATTCTGCCCAGATGGTTCTCCTCCACATATTTCTTTGTGGCTGCGATTGCCTCCTTCACTGTAAGTCCGTTCAGAACCAGACCTCCTTCGCGTACCTGATCGGGACGCGGCGAGTTCATCATTATGCCGTCCTTGGCATCGAAGCTTTCCTCCGATACGTCACATCCTTCGATGAGCGGACGGATCTCCAGACCGAAATGCTTTGCAAATGCGTAGTCGCGGCTGTCGTGTGCAGGCACGGCCATGATGGCACCTGTTCCGTAACCGGCCAGCACATAGTCGCTGATCCAGATCGGAACATCCTCGCCGGTGAGCGGGTTGATGGCGTACGAACCGCTGAACACGCCGGTTACCCTGCGGTCTGCGATGCGCTCGCGCTCTGTGCGTTTCTTCACGCGGTCCACGTATGCATCGACCTCCGCCTTCTGGGCTGCGGTTGTCAGTGTCGGAACCAGTTCGCTCTCCGGAGCAAGAACCATGAAGGTCACACCGAAGATTGTGTCGGCACGGGTTGTGAATATGGTGAAATTGAAATCGCTGTCCTTGACGCGGAATACCATTTCGGTACCCTCGGAACGGCCTATCCAGTTGCGCTGTGTCTCCTTGATGGAGTCTGACCAGTCAATTGTTTCCAGTCCGTCCAGCAGACGCTGTGCGTATGCGGAAACCCTCAGACACCACTGGCGCATCTTCTTCTGCTCCACAGGGAATCCGCCGCGTACGGATACACCATCGACCACCTCGTCGTTGGCAAGAACAGTACCGAGTCCCTGACACCAGTTCACCATGGTCTCGCCCTGGTAGGCTATGCGGTAGTTCATCAGTATGTCGGATTTCTCCCTGTCGGAATATGCCTTCCACTCATCTGCCGTGAAGCTGAGTTCTTCGCTCCGTGCGGCATCGATGCCCTCAGTACCCTTCTCCTCGAAATGACGTATGAGGCTTTCTATCGGCTGCGCCTTCTGAAGACTGTTGTCGTACCAGCTTCCGAACATCTTCTGGAAAGCCCACTGTGTCCAATGGTAATAACCTGGCTCACAGGTGCGCACCTCGCGGTTCCAGTCAAAGGAGAAGCCTATCTTGTCCAGCTGTTCGCGATAGCGGTTGATGTTGTTCGTCGTTGTGACGGCCGGGTGCTGGCCTGTCTGGATGGCATACTGCTCAGCCGGCAGACCGTATGCGTCGTAGCCCATCGGGTTCAGCACGTTGAATCCGCACTGGCGCTTGTAGCGGGCGTAGATGTCTGATGCTATGTATCCCAGCGGGTGTCCGACATGCAGTCCGGCTCCTGACGGATAGGGGAACATGTTAAGTACGTAATACTTCGGACGTGATGCATCCTCTCTGACTGTGTATGTACCGTTTTCGGCCCATCTCTTCTGCCACTTTCTCTCAATTTCGCTGAAATTGTACTCCATATATTTTTGTTTTACATTATCTGATTGCGCGCGTACACGCGATTGCTCCGCGAAGATACTGCAAATGGAGCTAATAAGCAATCCGGCGCAAGTTTTTCTTTAAGTTTTGGTTGTTCGTCAATAAATACTATTTTTGCGGATTATTGAAGTATGTAACTAAATATGAAAGAAGCTTATGTTGCTGTCTTCCCAATCCGTATCGGCTTTTGATTCTCCGGAGACCTGGAGTTCTTTATTGCAGTTATTTCTCATAGCTCTTGCCATCATAGCCGGCAATATAGTGAGGCGCAAGATCTGGTTCATGCGCAGAAGTCTTATTCCGTCAGCCTTGATTGGAGGTCTAATAATACTCATACTCAAGGTTATACCTGCAATAGACGGCTTCATTGACAAGCATCTGATGGAAATCATCACATATCACACGCTTGCCATCGGCTTCATCGCCATGTCGCTTCGTGCACCGCAGAAATCCAGCAAGGCCAATACTGTGACGGTTATCGAGACTGGTACGCTGACTGCCAGCACATACATCATACAGGGTGTTGTGGGACTTTTGGTGACGATTCCACTTTACCTGTGGTGGCGCAATCCTGAAATCGGCCGCGACATCTTCTACGCCGGCGGACTTCTCCTTCCCATGGGATACGGCCAGGGACCCGGCCAGGCACTGAATTTCGGTACCATCTATCAGAATACCGCCGCCGACCAGGGCATAGGATTCTTCGGCATTGACTTCGGCCTCTCCATAGCTGCCATCGGTTTCATCGTCGGCAGCGTGATAGGAGTCATCTACATGAACATGCTCAACAAGAAGGGCAAGCTCCGCATGAATACCACGGAAGTGGTTGACAAGCATAAGCTCAGCGACTACGAGTCACACAACGAGCTGCCGCATTCCGAGTCGGTTGACAAGTTCACGATAGTGCTCTGTATAGTCTTCTTCACCTACCTTCTGGTTTATCTGCTGATGTCATTCATCGGCGGTCTGAATCTCGGCAACTTCGGCGAGAAGACACTCAAGCCGCTGGTCTATGGATTCAACTTCTTCTGGGGTATCCTCTTCGGAACACTTGTCAGAACGATTCTCAAGTGGTTGCTCAGGGTTGGAGTCATGCATCGTGAATATCTGAACGACTTCCTGCTGAACAGAGTCAGCGGACTTTCGTTCGATGTGATGATTGTGGCCGGAACAGCTGCCATCAACTTCGAGAATCTCAAGGTGATAGCAATGCCTCTCACTCTCGTCTGCGTCTTCGGTGCAATTGTCACCTTCTTCTACGTCAGGGCAGTCTGCCGCAGGATATACAAGGGATATGAGTATGAGGGCTTCTTCTCAATGTTCGGAATGCTGACCGGTACTGCCAGCAACGGTATGATTCTTCTTCGCGAGATAGACGTACGGTATGAGACTCCCGCCGCCAACAATCTGGTGCTGCAGAACATTCCTGCCATGGTGATGGGCTTCCCGATACTGCTTCTGCTGGGATATGCGCCGCACGGCCTTAAGGCCACATTCATCACGTTAGGTGTTCTCATTGTCATACTCATTGCTTTCTCGCTGTTCCTATTCAGGAAAAAGAAAGTGCAGTAATGGCTGTCAGCAATCCTTCAGAAACTCCGATGATGAAGCAGTTCTTCGATCTCAAGTCGAAGAACCCCGATGCGATACTTCTGTTCAGATGCGGAGATTTCTATGAAACATACTCGACTGATGCTGTCGAGGCGTCGGAAATTCTTGGAATTACCCTTACAAGAAGGTCGAATGGCAAGAATGGTGCCCAGCCTCTTGAAATGGCCGGCTTTCCGCATCACGCACTTGACGTCTATCTCCCCAAACTGATTCGTGCCGGTCGCCGCGTTGCAATCTGCGATCAGTTGGAAGACCCCAAACTTACCAAGACACTTGTCAAACGCGGTATCACCGAGCTTGTTACTCCCGGTGTTGCCATGAATGACACGGTATTGCGTGGCAAGGAGAACAACTTCCTCGCCGCCGTACATTTCGGAAAGGGTTCCTGGGGCATTGCATTTCTGGATATCTCGACAGGAGAATTTCTTACAGCGGAGGGCCCCGCTGACCACATAGACAAGCTGCTATCCAATTTCTCTCCGAAAGAGACTCTGATAGAACGCGGACGGCGTCATCTGTTCGAGGAGAATTTCGGAGCGAAATACTACCTCCATGAGATGGATGACTGGGCTTTCACCGAAACATTCGCCAGGGACAAGCTGTCAGCCCATTTCAAGGTGCGCAACATGAAGGGTTTCGGAGTGGAGCATCTTCGGAGTGGAAAGGTTGCAGCCGGAGTCATTCTGGAATACATGGTGCAGACGATGCATACCAATCTGAGTCATATCTGCTCCATACGTATGATAGAGGAGGAGAGGTTCGTACGACTGGACCGTTTCACCATCCGCAACCTGGAACTGGTGGACAGCATGAACGAAGACGGTGTGTCGCTCCTCAAGGTAATGGACCATACTTCAAGTCCGATGGGTGGCCGTCTGCTCAGACGCTGGATGCTGTTCCCTCTGAGAGATGTTTCTGCCGTGAATGCCCGTCTGGATGTTGTGGATTACCTCTTCCGCGATCCTGACACCTGCGATGCGCTTCACGACAATCTGCAGCAGACCGGTGATCTGGAACGTCTGGTATCCAAGGCGGCTGTCGGCAGAATAAGCCCTCGTGAAGTCCTGTCTCTCAGGCAGGCCCTGGACAGTCTCGTCGGCATAAGGGAAGCGTGTGTGTCCTGCAATGACGACGGACTCCGTGCCCTCGGTGAGCGCATTGACCTCTGTGAAGAGCTTCGTGACAGGATCGCCCGCGAGATATGTCCGGATGCGCCGGTCGCAGTCAGCAGGGGTGGTATCATTGCCGGAGGCGTAAATGAGGAACTGGACCGTCTGCGCAGCATATCGCACGGAGGCAAGGACTATCTCATGAAGATACAGCAGCGCGAGATAGAAGCAACAGGCATATCCAGCCTCAAGATTGCATACAACAACGTGTTCGGATACTATCTGGAGGTCCGCAACACATTCAAGGATAAGGTTCCGGACACATGGATACGCAAGCAGACGCTTGTCAATGCCGAGCGTTACATCACGGAGGAGCTGAAGGAGTACGAGGAGACGATACTTGGAGCGGAAGACCGCATTCTCTCGCTGGAGACCCGACTCTTCGCAGACCTTTGTCAGGCGATACTGCCGTATGTGCAGACCATGCAGTCCGATGCAGTGGCAGTCGCCCAGATAGACTGTCTGCTGTCAGCGGCACTGCTTGCCCGCGAGCGTCGCTACATCCGTCCGGTTGTGGATGACAGCCTCTCTCTGGAGATTCGTCAGGGACGTCATCCGGTCATCGAGTCGCAGATGGCACCCGGTGAGAGTTACGTGGCGAACGATGTGTCTCTCGATACGTCAAGCCAGCAGATTCTTATCATTACCGGTCCGAACATGGCCGGCAAGTCGGCACTGCTCAGACAGACCGCTCTCATCACCCTGATGGCGCAGATGGGCTCGTATGTTCCTGCTGAAAGCGCCCGCATCGGTATTGTAGATAAGATTTTCACGCGTGTCGGAGCCAGTGACAACATCTCTGCCGGAGAATCCACGTTCATGGTGGAGATGACCGAAGCCGCCGGCATACTGAACAATGTATCTCCGCGCAGTCTTGTCCTGTTCGACGAGCTCGGACGCGGCACATCCACCTACGACGGCATTTCCATCGCATGGGCCATTGTAGAATATCTGCATGAACAGCCTTCGGCCCGTGCCCGTACCCTGTTCGCAACCCACTACCACGAACTGAATGAGATGGCTTCGTCCTTCTCGAGAATACGCAACTTCAACGTCTCGGTACGCGAAGTGGACGGCCGTGTGGTATTCCTGCGCAAGCTCGTTCCCGGTGGCAGCGAGCATTCCTTCGGTATCCACGTTGCCGAGATGGCCGGAATGCCTGTAAGCATTGTCCGCCGCGCATCCGATATTCTGGTACAGATGGAGTCTTCAGGCAATGAGAAGAGCGTCACCCGCCCAACTTCAGAGATAGCAGGCAGTCGCGAAGGTCTCCAGATGAGCTTCTTCCAGCTGGATGACCCTGTTCTAAGCCAGATCCGCGATGATATTCTCCATACGGACATCGACAATCTCACACCTGTCGAGGCCCTCAACAAGCTCAATGACATCAGGAGGATACTGAAAGGCAAATAATCCATGAAACCTTTGTTCCACAAACAGATAGGTAACCTCTCGGTAAAGCTTTCTGCTCTTATCGTGGTTCTTGTCTTTCTTGTAAATACCCTGAGCGGGTTCTTTCTGATCAGAATAGCGTACAAGGCAATCCTGGAAAATACACATACCCATTCCAGCGAGGTCCTGCATTCATACATCAATTCCATCGATGCCTTTCTTGACAGAATAGAGAGTGCCACCCAATCCACAGCACAATATGCCGACCTAATCAGTAATGATCCGAATTCAGCATACAGACTCCTGGAGCAGCTTATCCAGTCCTGCGACTATATTCATACAGTCGGCATAATGTTCCGTGAGAACTACTATCCTGCTTTCGGGGCCGAATACGCTCCCATGCTCAGCCGCATTCCCGGTTCAGACGAACTGCAATCCGCAAACAGCATAGATCTCGGTTTCCACTATCTCGGTGTCAGTGATGAAGTGAACTGGCTGGAGGGAGTCCTGGGCCGTTCCGTCTGGTCAGATCCGTACATCAGCAGCCAGACCAGCCGTTTCATGTCAGCATATTCAGTCCCGCTATTTGATTCTGACGGCCAGGTTTTTGCTGTCCTATGTTCCCAATTCGAACTCAACCAGCTGGAAACGTACATCGAAGGCATCAAGTCCAAAAGGTTAAGCACTGTCTATGTGATAAGTCACTCAGGCAACTATATCTGTGACAATGATACAGCTGAATTTCTCCAAGGCAATATTGTCAATGAGGCTGAAAAGATGGACGATTCCGATGTATATGAACTTGTCAACGATATAATGGATGGACGCGAAGGCATGAAGTCAATGGTTATTCCCTCACATTATTTCGCATACTACGCTCCAATCACAAAAGCCGACTGGTCGGTCGTTTATGCAATACCTCTCAATAATGTTTTTGACGGTCCTGTTACCATGGCTTTCAGAATGGTCATTCTCGGAATCATTGCCCTCATTCTGATCTTCGTCCTCTCTTCGTTTGTCATATTCAGAGTCATAACTCCCTTCACCCTGAATCTCCAACGCGTAAGTGAGACCAATGCCAGTATCGAACGTGACCTTTCGATCGCCGCCATGCTGCAGCGCTCCATGCTTCCCACCCGTACATATTCGGGAATCGAGGGTGTCGATGTGGCCGGTTTCCTGCGTCCGGCCAAGATGGTAGGCGGTGATCTGTATGACTATTCCATCTGGAGAGGCAAGCTGTATTTTGCCATCGGTGACGTTTCCGGCAAGGGTGTCACTGCTGCTATGTTCATGACCGAAGTGATTACTCTGATGCGTTCCGTATATATATCCGAATCCCGACCTGGACACATTCTCAACAAACTCAATCAGCAGCTGTCCCTCAATAATGTAGGCAATATGTTCTGCACGCTGTTTGTCGGTGTTCTCGATTTGGTTACCGGTAACCTGTCATACTGCAACGGTGGACACAACTATCCTGTTGTCTGTCGTAAAAACGATGACGGAACTTTCAAAGCAGATTTTCTGCCATCTACCGGAGATTCTGCCATCGGCATCTTTGACGACGAAACATATTCCGACAACAATATCCAGCTTCATCCCGGTGACACCTTCTTTTTATATACGGACGGGGTAACGGAATCAGAGGACGTAAACCGCAGGCTGTTCGGTGACGATGCAATGTTGTCCACCGTACAGTCGCTTTCCTCCTCATCTCCGCAGGAAATCATTGATGGAATGCTGAAGGCTGTCGAAACACACAGCAGCGGAGCGGAGCAGAGTGATGACATCACCATGCTGACATTCCGTTATTCAGGTACTGGAAAGGAAGTTCTCACACTGACAAACGATGTGAGCCGTACCGGTGAACTCAGTGACTGGGTGAAGGGTATCTGTGTCAAGTACGATATTCCTTCTGCGAGGTGGTTCAATATTCAGCTGGCCGTCGAGGAGGCAGTTGTCAATGTGATGAACTATGCATATCCCGGGCAGACCGGCATGCCTGTCATAGTCACGGCATTGCCTGATGAGGGTACCGTATGCTTCACCATCGAAGATGAAGGAATCCGCTTCAATCCGCTTGAGACAAAGGAACCGGACCTGGATGTACCTACGGAAGAGTGTCCTGATGGCGGTCTGGGTGTGTTTCTGTATCGTGATCTCATGCATGACGTGCATTACGAGTACACTGGCGGGCGCAACGTACTCTCATTGGTAGTATAGTCACATAAACACAATTCAATATGGACGTTACAGTAAATGAAACAGACGGTGTCCTGACTGCCACGCTTTCCGGCCGCCTGGATACTGCAGCTTCGGCACGGTGTTCTGAGGAACTGCAGCCTCTGTTTGACCATGCCGGCGGTGCTGTGGCTCTCGACTGCCGTGAACTCGAGTTCATCAGCAGCAGCGGACTCCGTATCTTCCTCTCCCTTCTCAAGGAAGTCAATGCACACAAGGGCAGTCTGAAGATTCTTAACATGAACGAAGATGTCCACAATATCTTTGTCCTGACGGGTTTTGCAAAACGCTTCAATATCTGATCCGACATCCTTTCGTGTCCGTAGAGTTGCCACCTTTTATAATAAGAGTTTTTTGCAGGTTGTAGATACGGCTTGCAAGAGTTAATAATTGTTAAAGTTGCAATGCTGGGGTTTTTCGCCGCATGAAAGTTGCCGGGTGGAAAATCGGCTTTTGGGGCTATTCACAAAAATATTCTGCATTTTTTTTGTTCATTTAAAGTATTGTGCATACATTTGTTGGATGAAATGGACTATGTAGATGGGACTGGCAGCGGCCGGCCTCACGAATGCAGGTCTATTGTTGTGTGTAACTATAAGAAAAAGAGTAAAATAACCTTATTATTAACAATTAAAAACATTAAAAAATGAAGAAGAAATTACTACTCTTCGCCAGTATGTTGATGTTGTTACCGTTCATGGTGTCAGCAGCCAAGACTGTCGGAGTAAAGGTAGCAGTCGTTGACCCTGACCAGGAGGCTACGAGCAGAGACGGTTGGGATTGGGACTTCAATGACGTTTACTTCTATGTTGCCAATGGCGCTGGATACAATGTCATTGCTGCAACACCTGAGACTTACGAGGTAAGCGGTGATACCGTTTGGTACACCGTAAGCGAACTGCCTTCACCTGCTACTTTCTTTGTAGCTGACGGTGAGAACGTTGATTTTGCCAAGTGGCCTTCACTGCGTTCAGTTGAGCTCACCCTGAAGAAGGATGCCGCTTTCCTGATGAGCATGGCTCCGGATTCAGTCCTTTCAGAAACTGATCCTGAGACATGGTACACAA
>JAKSIW010000040.1 GCA_024398555.1 Bacteroidaceae bacterium
ATTGCTGCCAGAACCATCAATGCTGAGAATTGATATTGGACTATGATTGCATTTCCGAACGCGAAAATCAATATCGGACTGAATGTCGTGGGGAAAAGGCCGGACGGCTACCACGACATTGAGACTGTCTTCTATCCTGTAAATGTGCAGGATGTACTGGAAATCAATGTCAGACGTGTGTTCAGCAACGCCCGCCCGCATCTGCATATCATGCCGGATAAGGGTCTGTTCTACGAAGATGAGTTCTGCTCACTTACTTTGAAGGGGGAACTTCTACCAGGCAATATGGCGGACAATCTTGTCGTCAGGGCATACCGTATGCTGCTGGAAGACTTTGATCTGCCGCCGATTGACATCATGCTGTACAAGCATATCCCTTCAGGGGC
Source organism: Bacteroidaceae bacterium (assembly GCA_024398555.1). Taxonomy (GTDB): domain Bacteria; phylum Bacteroidota; class Bacteroidia; order Bacteroidales; family Bacteroidaceae; genus Colenecus. The sequence continues at coordinate 387 of JAKSIW010000040.1, forward strand.
AGGTCTGGGCGGCGGATCGTCAGACTGCGCAAACATGATTATGCTGCTGAACAGGCGTTTCGGCCTGAGGATGACTTCATCATGTATGCAGAGATATGCAGCCCGTCTGGGTGCCGACTGTGCATTCTTCGTCCTTAACAAACCTGTGCTGGCTACAGGTATCGGCGATGTGATGTCACCTCTGCCGCTTTCCCTGAAAGGTTATACCATTCTCATCGTGAAGCCCGATGTGAATGTCTCCACGAAGGAGGCGTACAGTCTTGTCGTTCCGCAGAGACCGCAGATTCCGCTGGAGGATGCAGTGAAGCGTCCGATTACGGAATGGAAGGATATCATAAGCAATGATTTTGAGAAAAGCATTTTCTCATTGTACCCGGAAGTCGGCGAACTGAAGAGCCGCTTGTATGATGCAGGTGCAGTTTATGCCGCTATGAGCGGATCCGGTTCCGCGGTATATGGTATATTTGAGAAACCGCTGGACAATCCTGAAACCCTGTTCGCAGGGCAGAAGTTCAAGCAGCGTGCTCTTCTCTGATAGTATGAAACAAAAGGATATTAAAATATTTATTATGAAATTATTGAAAACATTGGCGTTCGCATTTGTGCTGTTCTGCTCCACAGTGTCCTATGCTGGAAAGAATGCAAAGTATGTATTTATGTTCATCGGTGACGGTATGGGCGTGAATGAGGTTCTCGCAACTCAGATGTACCAGGCTGCTCTGGAAGACAGAAACGGTATCGTGCCGCTCTGCTTCACGCAGTTCCCGGTTACAGGTCTGTCACTGACCTATTCGGCTTCGAGTGGGGTTACTGATTCCGCTGCCGGCGGTACGGCGCTTGCATGCGGCCAGAAGACTGCAAACAGTATGATATCAATGCTTCCGGACAGGAAGACTTCGCTTACCAGCATCGCGGAGAGGGCTCATGCTCAGGGCAGGAGAGTGGCAATCTGCACTACCGTAGGCGTTGATCATGCCACTCCGGCTGTATTCTATGCCCACAATGTGCACCGCGACAACTATCATCAGATTGGAATGGAACTGCCGGAGAGCGGTTTCGAGTTCTTTGCCGGAAGTGATTTCCATCAGAATTTTGACAGGAAGGATCCGTCTGCCGATGAGGGTAACTATGCAAAAGCTGAGAATCACGGCTATAAGATTGTACGCGGCTACGATGAATACAAGGCTGCTGCTGCCGAAGCAGACAGGATGATACTTCTGGAACCGGAGGATGATGATCCGAGCGCTCTTCCTCAGAGTATTTCACAGAAGGAGAATGACCTGAACCTGGCACAGATTACCGAGGCCGCAATTGACTTCATGATGAAGGAACGGGGCAAGGGATTCTTCATCATGGTTGAAGGCGGACAGATAGACGGTGCTCTTCATGCAAATGATCCTGCCGCCTGTGTCCGTGAGGTAATTGACATGGATAATGCAGTAAAGGTGGCATACGACTTCTATCTGAAGCACAAGGATGAGACCCTCATCGTCATTACCGCCGATCATGAGACTGGTGGATTGTCGCTGGCACGTGACAATCAGTACCGCCTCAACCTCAAGGCTCTGCAGAATCAGACGATAGACAAGGGCGCCTTCTCCCGTCATCTGAGCAAGATTAATGTGGATCTTGGTGAGGACGCGCCTATTACCTGGGAGGAACTTCAGGAGGAACTGAAGAAGTCGTTCGGCTTCTGGGATAAGCTGAGACTGTCCAAGGATCAGGAGAACCGTCTGCGTAATGCATACGTGGAGACATTCGGCATGAACTACGTCGAAGAAGGTTCGAATCCTGCTGACAATTATAAGGTGGAGCGGATTTCAGACCTCGCCTGCGCCATCATGAGTGAAATAGCACTGGTCAACTGGGGCTCTACAGGCCATTCTGCCGGCTATGTGCCTGTATTCGCGGTTGGCAAGGGAGCAGAACAGTTCTCCGGCCAGATGGAGAATACCGAAATTCCTATCAGAATTGCCCGCGCCGCAGGCATCAAGTGGTAAGGTGGGTTAGAAGGGTGAATCCCCGATAGGACCGGCCAGAGGATCTTCCGGCGGCATGGCGTTTGCCATAGCCTGCGCTCTCTGATCGTCGTTCATACGTGAGCTCATGATCATGCCGCCTTCGCCTGACGACTTCTTCTCCACGTCGCAGAAACGGGCGAAGGTGTTGTGAAATGCCAGACGGACATCACCGACACCGCCGTTACGGTGCTTTGCTATGATGATTTCTGCAATGCCGTGCATGTCATTGTGATGGTCATCCTCGTATATCTTATAGACTTCCGGACGGTGAATCATGCAGACGATATCGGCATCCTGTTCTATTGATCCTGATTCACGCAGGTCGCTGAGCTGCGGGCGCTTGCCTTCGTAGCCTTCTCGGCCTTCGACGTTACGGTTCAGCTGGGACAGGGCGATGATAGGTATGTCCAGTTCCTTGGCCAGACCCTTGAGCTGACGTGAGATCATGCTTATCTCTTCCTGACGGTTGCCGAATTTCCAGCCGCTAGCGTTCATCAGCTGCAGGTAGTCGATGATGATGAGTTCGATGGCATGCTCGCTCTTCAGGCGCAGGGCCTTGGTACGCAGCTCAGTTATGGACAGGGAAGGGGTGTCGTCGAGATACAGCGGGGCATCCTGCAGAAGCTTGATCTTTTCATCGAGCTGCCCCCATTCGTAAGGTGCCAGACGTCCGCTGCGAATCTTCTCCGAGGATATCTCGCACAGGTTGGTGATGAGTCGGTTGACCAGCTGGACGTTGCTCATTTCAAGTGAGAACATGGCCATCGGTTGGCGGTTGTGAACCGCTATGTTGAGAGCCATTGACAGCGAGAAAGCCGTCTTTCCCATGGCAGGACGTGCAGCAAGTATGATGAGGTCGGACTTCTGCCATCCCGAGGTGACCTTGTCCAGTTCGGTGAATCCGCTGGCAAGTCCGCTCAGTCCGGTGGAGCGCTTGGAAGCCTGGTTGATGCGTTCCATTGCCTCTTCGATAACCGGATTGATTTGAGTGAAGTCCTTCTTGACGTTCTTGTGGGCTATCTGGAAGAGCTCTCCCTCGGCCGCCTGCAGCAGTTCGGACACATCGGAAGTCTCGTCGAAAGCCCGTGACTGCACTTCGCTGGCAAATGAAATAAGCTCACGCGCCATCGCCTTTTGGGCAATGATGGAGGCATGGTATTCGATATGGGCGGATGATGTCACCTTGCCGGCGAGCATGGTGATGTAAAGTGCTCCGCCGGCTTCTTCAAGGGTGCCGTTGCTCTTGAGCTGTTCCGTCACAGTGAGGATATCAATGGGCCTCTGATTCATGACCAGAGTGAGAATCGCTTCGTATATCACCTGATGTCTGTGATCGTAGAATGATTCCGCCTTGATGATTTCGCTTACCTTCGGAAATGCATCCTGCTCTATCATAAGTGCTCCGAGAACCGCCTCCTCCAGCTCCAAAGCCTGTGGCTGAAGATGATTGGGTTCGAGGTCCGCTGCCGTGCGGCGCGGCTTTGCCGTCCTTGTGGATTGTAACTGTGCCATGTTGTTTCTAGTGTTGTTGCAAAGTTACTTCAAGGCTCTTCTCCTGCCGGTTTCGAAACATCGGCATTTTCAACATCTGTCCACTATCTTTTCAACAGACATTGGATGCCAATGATAGAAACAGCAATGCGGGACTCTTCATTAGGAATCCCGCATTGCTTATGTACCAACGTGTGTGAAGGGGTTACTTCAGAGCGTAGAAGTTTTCGTCCTCGCCTTCAGTAACATTCAGCTTGTCCTCGCGGAGAAGCCAGCCGAGTCCCAGGTAGAACTCCTTGTCCTTCATCTTTGCGATTTTCTTGATTTCCTTCTGTGAAAGGGCATTATTGCCTTCCAATGCTCTCCAAATCATTCCGGCGTATTCGCCAACGTTCTCGATAAACATTTTTCTATAGGTGTTTTTTTACGGGCGCAAAGGTACAATCTATTTCTTAACTGACAATAAATCAGTCAGCTGTTTTAACATTATTTGGAAAAGATTCAGCCTTGTTCTGCAAATATTCTGAAAAAATCCTGGCTCCGGATGCAACCATAGCGGCACAGGGACGTCTCCTGTAATACTCCTGCGTCCGTTCGGCCGGTTCGGCGCTTTCATCCTGGCGGTGTGGCATGATGCCCTGACTGCCCATCGGACGCAGGCCAAGAAGTTCGCCGCAGATTATTGAACCGTTCTGCTCGCGGAATCGTGCGGCCAGCTGCTGTACAACCTCGTAGTTGTAACGCTTGCCTGCCCGGTCTCCGGGAGTGGAACTGCCGCAGTCAAGTCCTGCCAGTATGAACATTCCCGATGCTGCACCACAGACCTCGCGCATGTGACCGATGCCGCCTCCGAACGAAGCCGAGACGCGGAGAGCCTGCTCACGATTCAGGCCATATAAATCAGCAAAGGCGGCCGTGACCGCCTGTGCACAATTGAAACCCTGCATGAAGAGTTCCACTGCAAGGGAAACTCTGTCCGGTTCCTCTTTCATTATTACTCTGCTTCTTCGAGTGGACGCATGTTGGTATAGACGTTCTGAACGTCGTCGTCCTCTTCAAGACGCTCGATGATCTTGTCGATGGTCTCGCGCTGCTCAGGTGTGACATCCTTCAGATCGTTCGGAATGCGTACGAACTCACCGGCCTTGATCTCGAAACCGTTCTCCTCAAGGTACTTCTGTATGGCGGCGTATGACTTCGGATCACCGTACAGGGTGATTTCCTTCTCCTCTTCATCGAAGTCGTAGTCTTCTTCCACTCCGTAGTCAATAAGCTCGAGTATCAGGTCGTCCATCTCAATACCGTCCTTCATGGCGATGGTGAACTGGCACTTGTGAGTGAACATGAAATCGAGGCTGCCGCTGGTGCCGAGTGTACCGCTGAACTTGTTGAAGACGGCGCGGACGTTGGCAACGGTACGCGTGGTGTTGTCTGTCAGAGTCTCTACGTATATGGCGATTCCGTGAGGTCCGTAGCCCTCGTAGTTCATTTCCTTATAGTCCTTCTGGTCCTTGCCCATCGCGTTCTTGATGGCGCGTTCCACATTGTCCTTCGGCATGTTCTCATGCTTTGCAGTGGCGATGATGGTACGCAGGGTCGGGTTGTTGTCCGGATCCGGACCGCCGGCCTTGACTGCGATTGCTATCTGCTTGCCAATGCGGGTGAACGTCTTGGCCATATTGCCCCAACGCTTCAGTTTTCTCGCTTTTCTGAATTCAAATGCTCTTCCCATTTCTATTTATTATTAAATTGTCTGTTATCTGAGTTTTGCTTCAAGTCGTGTCTCCAGATTGTGTATGATGGTGTTCATTACCTTTTCAATCTGTTTGTCGTTGAGCGTCTGCGTCTCATCCTGCAGCATGAAGCAGATGGCGTAGCTCTTCTTTCCGGCTTCCAGGTTCTTTCCTTCGTAAACATCGAATAAGGCCACGTCCTTCAGAAGTTTCTTCTCGGAGGATCTGACAACCTCTTCAATCTGGGCGAAGGTTACGTCCTTGTTCACGAGGAGAGCCAGGTCGCGTCTTACCGCCGGATACTTGGGCAGGTCACTGTAGCTTACCTTAACCTTTTTGGTCGCTTTGAGCAGCTCGTCCCAGAAGATGTCGGCATAGAATACAGGCATCCCGATGTCAAAGCTCTTCAGAATGGAGTTTCTGATGATACCCATCCTGGCAATCTGCTTGCCCGAACGCAGACAGTAGCGGAGCGCGCCGGAGTAGATGCTGTCGCTGAATTCCTCGATGCGGATGGCGTTCATGTCCAGTCCGAGACGTTTGAATATGTTCAGCACACATGACTTAAGTTCGTAGAATGACGACTCTTCGTCCTTGTGTATCCATGAGGCGGATACTCTCTGGCCTGTAATCCAAAGGGCTGCGTGGTAGTCTTCGCTGTAGGCCCGGAGCGGGATGCCGTTTTCCTCGGTTCTGGCCGCTTCGCGCTTTGCTGCGTCAAAGTAGTAGCATTTGCCGAACTCGAACAGACGCAGGTCTGCGTTCTGACGGCGGATATTGTATGAAAGACTCTCCAGACCTCCGAACAGCATGGTCTGACGCATAACGTTCAGATCGGCTGAAAGCGGGTTGATGATCCGTACGAGTTTCTCAGACGGATATGTGTCGAGCCCGTCGTAGTATGCGGCTCTGGTGAGGGAGTTGTTCAGAATCTCGTTGAAACCGCAGCCGACAAGCTGCTCCGAGATGAGGTCCTGCATCCTGTGTGCGCGGTCCACGTCACCCTGGACGGTGAGGCTGGACTGAACGGACTTGCCGAATTCGATGTTGTTGTAACCGTAGATTCGCAGAATCTCCTCGACGATGTCGCATGGGTGCTGCACATCGACACGGAACGGAGGTACTGACAGCATCAGTCCGTCGGCGTCCTCTCCATCTATCCTGATACCGAGGTTGGTGATTATGGACTTCATCGTCTCGCGTGGCAGTACCTTGCCTGTCAGACGGTCTGCATAATCGTATTTGAAATCAACCTTGAAGTCTTCAATAGGCTGCGGGTAGATATCTTTGATGTCCATTGATATGGTGCCGCCTCCCAGCTCCCTGATAAGCATGGCGGCCTGTTTCAGAGCGTAGATGACACCGTTGGGATCAATGCCGCGTTCGAAACGGAACGATGCGTCGGTCTGCAGCTGATGCCTGCGGGCGCTCTTGCGTATCCATGTGGGGTGGAAATATGCGCTCTCCAGAAAGACATTCCTGGTTTCGGCAGTGATTCCGGACTTGAGACCTCCGAAGACTCCACCGATGCACATAGGCTCTACTGCATTGCAGATCATCAGGTCCCGTTCGGAGAGCTTGCGCTCCTGACCGTCCAGAGTGACGAACGGAGTGCCTTCCGGCATGGTCCTGACAATGACCTTTCCTCCCTCAATCCTGTCTGCATCAAAGCTGTGGAGCGGCTGGCCGTATGCGAACATAATGTAGTTGGTTACGTCCACCACGTTGTTGATTGGGTTCAGACCGATGGCTGTCAGCCTGTTTTTGAGCCATGCGGGGCTTTCCTGAACGGTCACTCCGCTGATGCATACACCGGAGTAGCGCGGACATGCCTCCTGATTCTGTATTTCGATGCCAATGCTGCAAGAGTTGTCATCGGCCTTGAAGTCTTCGTCAGACGGGCGGTGCAGAGATGTGCTGTAACCGTTCTGTACGAGCCATGCGTAGAAATCGCGTGCTACGCCCCAATGCGAACATGCGTCGGAGTGATTCGGGGTGATGTCAACCTCGATGATGTAGTCGGATTCAAGGCCGAAGTATTCGGCGGCCGGAGTGCCGGGCACGGCTTCTGCCGGAAGAACCATGATGCCGGAGTGGTCGCTGCCGAGTCCGAGTTCCTTCTCTGAACATATCATGCCGTTGGATGCAACGCCACGCAGTTTGGAGGGCTTTATAGTGAAACATTCGTCTCCGTCATACATCTTGGCACCGATGGTTGCCACGACGACCTTCTGGCCGGCTGCTACGTTCGGCGCACCGCAGACTATCTGCTGGGGTTCGGCACCACCCAGACTGACGGTGGTGACGTGCAGGTGATCCGAATTCGGATGAGCCTCGCATGTAAGCACCTCGCCGATGACGATATCCTTGAGACCTCCCTTTACTGACTGTACTTCCTCAATGCCGTCCACTTCAAGACCTATGGAGGTCAGGGCTTCGGCAACTTTCTCCGGAGTCATGTCAAAATCGACGTACTCCTTTAGCCACTTGTACGATACGTTCATAATACTTCAATGCAATGGCATGCTTTCTGCATGCGACGCGCGAAGTTACAAATTTTTTAATAATGTGAGGGTGCGCAAAGGCGATTATTCCACCTCTCTGTGAATACGGCTCTGAACGTAAATCTTCATCAGCAGTTCCCTTGTCTTCATCACGCGCATCAGCGAGTCGTTCCGCTGAACGCATGGTGACAGAACTCCGCTCTCGTGATAACTGAAGAACAGGTCGTCTGTGCCGGAATCAAGAAGATTGTGGCCGATGTTGAGATATTTTGTACCCTTTCCGAATGCGAACGGTGCCAGAGTGGGGAGTATGTCCAGATGACATCCGTATCTGTCAGAGACTATATTCCTGATGCTGTCTGGCAATGAGTATTTCTCGGGCAGATAGATGTACAATGGTACGCGATAGCGGTATTCGTCCGGAACTGCATCTTCCTGGAAATTGAGGATACTGCGGACATTGTGATCGCCTGTGGCAACGACTATTGTATTGCCGGCGTGATTGCCTGTTTTTAATTCTGTCAGGAAATTTCCTAATGAACGGTTGGCGTACTGAATGCCGGTTCCGTTCTTGGCGAGTACATCCCTGTCACCGGTCAGCATCCTTGAACCGAACCACTCTTCGCCGAGCGGAGGCAGGTCCATGTTCTCCGGAAATGTATAAGGCGGATGGTTGGTCGAAGTGAGTGCGATGATGAGCTGCGGCTGTCCTGACTCCCGGCCTTCGTCGAGACGTTTCATGAGGAAGTCGAACAGATACTCGTCGTATGCTCCGATCAGGCTTGATGTGCTTCCCGGTATACTCCTGAGAATGTGCTGTTTCCCATAAATGTGGTCGAAGTACTGATGGGACAGGCCTTCCTCCACATTCTCCCATGTCTGGTCAAAGCCGACGATGAAGGAAGTGGCGTATCCGTTTTCCTTGAAAGGTTTGGCGAATGCTGTCTCGAGTGTGTTGAAACGATACTGCGACTTGAAGTAACGCTCGTACGGCATGCCTGTCGTGATGGTCTCCACAGTGTAGATGGTCCCGCTTCTGACGGACTGGAAATTCCTTACTGTGATGTCTGTTTCAAGGTGCTCCCTGAGTGAACCGAGCAGGTCGGGGCCATCCCTGCTGTCCATCCTGCTGATGAATTCGCTCCAGCTTTCGCTCAGAATCAGCACTATGTCAGGCCTTTCGGCATCAGGTTCGTACCGGGATTCGGTGAGCAGTGCCGACATCAGCAGGCTGTCCTCAGGAAGTCCGGCCGGAACTTCGTATCCGGCTGTTCTGACGGCTTCTTCCAGTGTGCTGAATCCGTTTTCGTCAAGCAGCTGCCGGGTTGTGGCCATGCGGAAACTTTTCTTCCTCTCGGAGAATGCCTTCTTCAGCATGTAGATGGAATTCGGTACGCATTCGTTGGTTTCCGCATTGTCGGATACGACGAATGCCTCAGGCTGGAGGGTGTAGCTTGTAAGTGAGCCGCGCATCATTATGAAAGCCAACGCCAGTATCAGCAGTGATGAGACTGCGGAAGCCGCGATATCGCGTCTGAACGAGATGTTGAGGGTAGTTCTTGCGATGGGTATGCCCAGCAGGAAGACTAGAGTGAAAGCGACTGCCATGCCGGCGATGACAGGTGCGATGGGGTAGTCCTGCCAGATTGTGAGCAGCAGGCTGGCGGGATTCTCGTCTGCGAAGTCGAAGAATACTGACGAGTATCTGGTGCCGAAATTGTCCATGAAGAGGAATTCTCCGAATGCCAGCAGTGTCATGACTGCGTACATGAAGGCGAAATATATGCTCATCGACCTGTCCGACAGCTTCGCAGCCTTGTCAGAACCTGTGAATCCCGCAATCAGTGACAGGAGGATTGCCGGTGCCGATATGTAGGCGATGATCTGCAGGTCAAAGCGTGCGGCGTTGCGGAAGAACAGGAACGGCAGGTCGGAGAAGGGAATCCCGAATCTGTACAGCATGACCGCCCTGGCTGCTGCAAGTATCAGAAGACCGGCTATCTGAAACATTATGCAGTGAAGGAACAGCTGTAAAATTTTGGACAGTTTCATTGACTATGACACATATTTGGAAGTACGATGCAAAAATAAGGAAAATCTGCACTAATTTTGTAGCATATTCAGCGACGGATGGAACATATCAGGAATTTTTGCATCATTGCACACATAGACCACGGCAAATCGACTCTGGCCGACAGACTTCTGGAATTCACGCATACTGTCAATGTCACCGAGACCCAGATGCTTGATGACATGGATCTGGAGAAGGAACGCGGTATTACGATAAAGAGCCATGCCATTCAGATGGACTATGAATATCAGGGACAGAAGTACGTCCTGAACCTGATAGACACTCCGGGACATGTTGACTTCTCGTACGAGGTGTCGCGTTCCATTGCGGCATGCGAGGGCGCACTGCTTGTTGTGGATGCCACTCAGGGCGTTCAGGCACAGACCATCAGCAATCTGTACATGGCCATTGAACATGATCTGGAGATTATTCCTGTCATCAACAAATGCGATATGCAGAGTGCCATGCCCGACGAGGTGGAGGATGAAATCGTCGATCTGCTGGGATGCAGCCGCAGCGATATCATCCGCGCATCGGCCCGTACCGGCATGGGAGTGGAGGAAATCCTGAATGCCATCGTGGAGCGTATTCCGCATCCGGTCGGGGATCCCGACGCACCTCTGCAGGCGCTCATATTCGACTCTGTCTTCAATCCGTTCCGCGGCATTATTGCCTACTACAAGATTGTGAACGGTTCTGTACGCAGCGGTGATGCCGTGAAGTTCTTCAATACGGGCCGTGAGTATGATGCCGATGAGATAGGAGTGCTCAAGATGGACATGATGCCGCGCGATGTGATGAGTACGGGTGATGTAGGCTATATCATTTCCGGCATCAAGACTTCCACCGAGGTGAAGGTGGGAGATACCATTACCCACGTGTCAAGACCATGCGATACTGCCATTGCGGGATTCGAGGAGTCCAAGCCGATGGTGTTCGCCGGAGTCTATCCCATTGACGTGAATGAGTTCGAGGACCTGCGCGCGTCCCTGGAGAAGCTTCAGCTCAATGACGCTTCCCTCAGCTTCATGCCTGAGTCGTCGATGGCTCTGGGCTTCGGATTCCGCTGCGGCTTTCTGGGCCTGCTGCACATGGAGATAGTTCAGGAACGCCTGGACCGCGAGTTCGACATGAGCGTCATTACTACGGTGCCGAATGTGCAGTACATGGTATATGACAAGCAGGGCGGATGTCAGGAGGTGCACAACCCGAGTGGAATGCCGGACCTGACTCTGATAGACCATATAGAAGAACCTTATATAGATGCGTCTATTATCACCACTACGGAATATATCGGCCCCATCATGACACTCTGCCTGGACAAGCGCGGCGAACTAGTCAAGCAGCAGTTCATTGCCGGAAACCGCGTGGAACTGTACTTCAGACTGCCATTGGGTGAGATAGTCATAGATTTTTACGATAAGCTCAAGAGCATCTCCAAGGGATATGCGTCCTTCGACTATCATCCTGCAGGGTTCCGTCCTTCCAAGCTGATAAAACTGGATATCCTTCTGAACGGAGAACCTGTTGATGCTCTATCTACTCTTACTCATGTGGACAATGCCTACGATCTGGGACGCAGGATGTGCGAGAAGCTCAAGGAGCTGATACCGCGCCAGCAGTTCGACATTGCCATTCAGGCGGCTATCGGTTCGAAGATAATTGCCCGTGAGACAATCAAGCAGGTCCGCAAGGATGTTACTGCCAAATGTTACGGCGGCGATGTGTCACGTAAGCGCAAACTTCTGGAGAAGCAGAAGAAGGGCAAGAAGCGCATGAAGCAGATAGGCAATGTGGAAGTCCCTCAGAAGGCCTTCCTGGCGGTTCTGAAACTGGACTGATTTCCCTTTGCCTCAGTTTATTTGTCCTGATACAGGAAACGCTTGATGCTGCCTTTCGGGGTCTTTTCGAAGGGTTCGTCCATTATCTGGAATGAGTTGATGCGTTCGTAGGACGGCAGATCGGTGTTTATCTCCTTGCGGTGTGCATCGAGACGCTCTGCTATCTGCTGCCTGCTTAGCTTCTCGCTTCTGACGATTTCCGGATCCGGCACGATCAGAGCGATGAGCTTTTCGTCGCGGTCTATGACAATGGATTCAGCTACAAGAGGTATGGCGTTGATGACTTCCTCAATCTCTTCCGGGTAGATGTTCTGGCCGGAAGGGCCCAGAATCATGTTTTTGCAGCGTCCCTTGATGGTGATGTTCCCCTCCTTGTCAATGGTTCCCATGTCGCCGGAATAGAACCAGCCGTCCTTGTCGATAGCCTGCGCGGTGGCCTCCGGATTTTTGAAATAGCCGAGCATGACATTGTCGCCTCTGATGGTAATCTCTCCCGGAATGTTCTCCGGATCGGTGCTGTGAATCTTGATTTCCAGACAGTCGATGGGCCGGCCGCATGTGCCGGGCTTGTAGTCAAACCAGTGGGAATAGGCTACGAGAGGTGCGCATTCCGTTGTGCCGTATCCTACGGAGAACGGGAAGTTCAGCATTCTCAGGCAGTCCTCCACGTCTTTGCCGAGAGCGGCTCCTCCGATAATGATTTCCACCAGACTGCCGCCGAAAGCGTCCATGAGTTTCTGCCTGACCTTCCTGATGACGACTCCTCTGAGAATGGGAGTGTGAAGCGCTACCCGCATTGCAGGTTTCTGCAATTCCGGCATGATGATAGTCCGAACGACCTTCTCGATGACCAGCGGTACTGATATGATGAGTGACGGCTTGAACTCTGCAAATGCCTGAAATATTATTCTCGGACTTGGAATCTTCGTAAGGAAATGAATGTGACATCCGAGAACCGTTCCGTATATGAGCTCGAACATCAGACCGAACATGTGGGCCAGAGGGAGCATGCAGACGGTGCTGGTACCGTTCTTCAAAGGAAGGGTGTTGAGACTGTATATGATCAGCGCACGCAGGGCACGGTAGGGGATCATGACACCCTTGGGCAGACTGGTGGTTCCTGATGTGTAGTTCAGAACTGCCAGATCCTGAGGATTGTCATTGAGGTAGAATTCAATGTCGTTCCTGTTGAAACCCTGCGGGAAACGCTCCTTGAACAATGCATCGAGATTCTCGTATGCCTTTGTGAGCCTTTCGTCCGTACTGTGCAGCAATGCCCGGTCGGATACCTGTAAAAATCCGATGACCTCAGGCATCTTCTCAGGACTGATGCTTTTCCACTGTGAGTCTCCTGCAAACAGAAGCTTTGACTCGGAATGATTGACGATGTTGTGGATGTAGTCTGCCTTGAAATCGGCCAGAATCGGGACCGGCACGGCTCCGTATGTGAAAATGGCAAAGAATGCGACAGCCCAGTTGGAGCAGTTCTTCGCACAGATGGCGACCTTGTCCCCTGGCTTCAGATCCACAGAGCGGAATAGAATGTGCAGACGCTCAATCTCCATTGCCAGTTCCCGGTAGAGGAGAGTGCTGCCCTGAAGATCGGTGTAAGCCTCCTTGTCCCAATTGGTCGTGATACTCTCCTGAAAATATCCGATAGTGCTCCTGTTGCTGAGATCTATGATGCTGCTGCTGTCAACGGATCCGTCGAAAGCGTTGTTGTTCGTACGCATTGGATGTATGTGTTACAAAGTTTTTCCAAAAGTACTCAAAAAACTCGTTAGTCTTGCTGATTTTAAGTAAATTTGGAGTTTTGAAGTCTTGCCAGGGCATTACCTGCAAGTTGTGTAACAGTTTTTATTTAAATATTGCATTATGTTCACTCAAACTGAAGGATTGTATGTGGCTCACTGCGAAGAGGGGCCTCTGTCGATATGTGGTAGGATGGCCAACCGTCATGGACTTATTGCCGGAGCGACCGGTACGGGCAAGACCGTGTCACTTCAGGTGATTGCGGAAACTTTCTGTCAGGCCGGTGTGCCATGTTTCATGGCGGATATGAAGGGCGATCTGAGCGGTATCAGCCAGACCGGCGCGATGAGCGGTTTCATACAGAAGAGATGTGCGGAGTTCGGTATAGACAATCCTCAGTTTGCGGGCTGCCCGACCCGTTTCTTTGATGTATATGGCGAACAGGGACATCCGATGCGCACCACCATCTCGAACATGGGACCGCAGCTGCTGTCCAGACTGATGCAGCTGAACGATGTCCAGGAGGGCGTGCTGAATGTCCTGTTCCGTGTGGCGGATGAGCGCGGACTGCTGTTGATAGACCTGAAGGACCTCAGGTCCATGCTGGCATACGTGGCGGAGAATGCAGCCGATATCAGCCGCCAGTACGGAGCCGTGAGCGCCACCAGTGTGGCTGCTATCCAGAGGGCTCTTCTGGAACTGGAGAATCAGGGGGCTGACAGCTTCTTCGGCGAGCCTTCATTCGACATATTTGACCTGATGCAGTGCGAGGGTGGCAAGGGTGTGATGAGTGTGCTTGCCGCAGACAGGCTGATGCTTAATCCGAAACTGTATTCCACATTCCTGCTCTGGCTGCTGTCGGATATCTACGCACAGCTGCCTGAGGTGGGAGATCTGGATCTGCCGAAGCTGGTGTTCTTCTTCGATGAGGCACATACGCTGTTCGAGGATACATCCAAGGCTCTGGTTGCCAAGATTGAACAGGTGATACGTCTCATCCGCAGCAAGGGTGTGGGAATCTATTTCGTTACACAGAACCCTACAGATATTCCGGAGAACATACTCGGCCAGCTCGGTAACCGTGTCCAGCATGCTCTGCGTGCATATACTCCGAAGGATCAGAAGGCTGTCCGTGCCGCGGCTGAGACGTTCCGTGCCAATCCTGCCTTCTCTACGGAGGATGCTATCATGCAGTTGGAGACAGGTGAGGCTCTGGTATCATTCCTGGATGAAAAGGGAGCTCCAGCCATGGTGCAGCGTGCCAGAATTCTCTTCCCTCTTAGCCAGATAGGCGCAGTCACCGAGAGTCAGCGCTCCCAGCTGATCAACGCTTCACGACTGTACGGCAGGTACGATCATCCGATAGACCGTGAGAGTGCATTTGAGGTGCTGCTGGCGGAAAGTGAAAAGGCTGCAGAGGAACAGCAACGGATTCAGGAGAGTGCCGAAACGGAAAAAACTTCCGGAACAGGACGCAAGTCCTCCAGATCTGACAAGGGCGGCAAGGCGGCTGACAACGGTCTGGCCAAGAAAATAGCAACAGCAGCGGTAGGAGCTGCAATCGCCTCTGTCAGTCGGAGCGTGGGTACTTCCGTGTCAAACAAGATTACAGGCAAGAAGTCCAAAACCACATCCGCGAAGTCTGTAGCCGGCAGGGCTGCAAGTTCGGCAGCATCGTCTGTCGTGCGTAATCTGACACGTTCCATTCTCGGAAATCTTCTGAAGTAATGTCCCATATCGACCACAGACGTATTGCAGGCAATTCTCTGATGCTCTATCTGAGAATGGGCCTGATTGCGCTTGTAGGTCTGTACACCACGCACGTAGTTCTGGCGGCACTCGGTAAGGTTGACTATGGCATCTACTGTGCTGTGGGAGGGGTCGTGATGATGGCATCATTCATCAGCAACACGATGTCCACCGCATGCCAGCGTTTCTTCTCTTTCGAATTGGGACGTGAGGACTACGAAAGACTCCGTGTCGTATTCACCCAGTGCCTTATCGTATTTGTTCTCATTCTGCTGGTGGTGCTGGCGCTGTCTGAGACTGCCGGAATATGGTATCTGACTCACAAGATGAAGCTGGCCGGACGTGACAGCGCTGCGTATGCTGTGTTCCAGTACTCTGTTGCAGGTTTCGCATTCCAGATAATGCGTACTCCCTACATGGGCATGATTATTGCCCGGGAGAAGATGAAGGTGTTTGCGTATATCAGCGTTCTTGAGGCTCTTGCCATTCTCGGTGTCGCCATGTGCCTGAAACATTCGGGCTCGGACAGACTTGTGCTGTATGCCAGGCTGATGTTTGCGGTGCAGATGGTAACGGCTTTCTTCTACTGGCTTTACTGCAGGACATTCTACAGGGAATGCCGTCTGACTATGCATGTGGGCGGATATGGGTTCGGCAGACTTTTCCGTTTCACCGGTTGGGAGATGATAGGCGCATTAGCCTCCGTATGCAGGACATACGGCGTGAATCTGCTGCTCAATCCGTTCTTCGGACCTGTGGCGAATTCCGCCAGGGGACTGGCTCAGAAGGTTTATATGACCGTTATCCAGCTGAACGATAATGTGTATCTGTCAGTCAAGCCTCAGGTTGTGAAGTCATACGCCAACAATGCGGTTGGCGAGATGCTTGATCTGTTGCTCAAAAGTACCAGGCTGACATACTGTCTTGTGCTGGTGGTTGTGATGCCATTGCTGATGGAGACACCTTTCCTGTTGGGAATATGGCTCAACGAAGTTCCTGAAATGACGGTGCTGTTTACGCGGCTGATGCTTGTCAATGTGATGGTGGACGCACTTTCCTGCCAGTTGCCGTCGGCAATTCAGGCTACTGGCAGAAACAAATGGTACCAGATTGCGATAGGCCTGACTCTTCTCACCATTCTGCCGATCGCATACGTCGGAATGAAGTTCTTCCACATGGATGCGGCGTTCGTATTCTATGTTTCGATTTTCGTGTCGTTTGCAGCTATGGCCGTCAGACTGTGTTTCGTCAGACATCAGTTAGGACTTGATGTGAGACGTTACTTCTCCAGTGTCATTCTCAAGGTGCTGTCAGTCACACTGGTATCGGCGGTACTGTCAGTTCTCACCAGGATGATGGCTGGCAATGAAGGCGGAGCGGCAGCTTCCGTATGTGTCATTTCATTGAGCATTCTGTGGACGGCTGCATCAATGTATTTTATAGGGATGACCACCTCTGAACGCATAAATTCCGGCAAAGTGCTGCGCAATCTCATCAGAGTGGGTAAAAAACAATAAAGGACTGAAACGATGA
>JAKSIW010000041.1 GCA_024398555.1 Bacteroidaceae bacterium
ACATACCTGACACTTGCCTCGTACTCGCTGTCAGAACAAAGGTGCTCGATAATCATCGGCATGTGTTCGTCCTCCGCCGAGGCAAGGGCGATGTAGCGCTGCAGGTCCAGAGAGCCCTCTCCGCAGGCGCATTCCTCCAGTTGGAAGGTGTATTCCTCCTTGAGACGGATGTCCTTCAGATGGCAGCTGCAGATGCGGCCTTTCAGCTTGCTGAAGCATTCATCCAGGAAACGGTCATTGAAGAAGTAGCGCTCGGGCGATGTAATCATGTTCACCACATCGAGATGTGCACCGAACTGAGGGCGGTCCACGTCGTCCATCAGGCGAAGGTATTCATCGGGGCCGCTCGGAATCATCCAGGGCATGGACTCGATGGAGAACTTCGTATGCCCGGGACATGCCGTATCGATAATCTGACGAATCATATCCACCGCCATATTCCACAGTTCAGTACTGAAATTGCCGCGATAGCCTCCGTCCCAGCGCGGGCCATACGGAGTACCGACCACATTGACGCAGCAGCGGGCACCGATACGGTCTGCCATGCGCAGCTGCCCTATCGCATAATCAATCCAATGCTCACGTTCCTGCAGGTCGGCAGCAAGTGTATTGCGCCACACGCCTACCTCGGCAATCACCAGTCCGGCATCATCGGCAGCACGCTTGTACGCCATAACCTTCTCTTCTCCTGCCAGATAATCCACAGGGAAGACTACGGCACCGAGTCCGAGGGCCTTATGTCTCGCAGCCCAATCCTCGGGCGATTTATGTTCCAATGAAGATGATACACCCAACAGCATACTCAGTCATTCCGATGTCTCGATTCAACAATACCGTTTATTTCACTCATGCGACCATCGCTCAGCTCATATCTGCCGATGACAAACGCCGACACCAGCATGAGCACAGCCGGAATCAGCGTCACCAGCCACAGGATACCACGAAGTGCGGTCTGAGACTGTACGGATGCCTCCGCATCGAATCCCGTCCAGTCAAGAACCATGCCCGGGACAGCACCTCCAAGAGCCATTCCCGCCTTCATGAATATGCAGATAAGCGCCGTGACGATGGCAGCCACACGGCGGCCCGTAAGGTACTCGCCGAACGTTACGACCTCAGGTACCAGAGCCCACATATAGCCGGTAGCCACCAGAATACCGGTACTCTTGATGAACTGGGCCACACACAGAAGCGTGAAGTCGGAATGAAATGCAGGCACAGTGACTGTCAGATACATCATGACCATTCCAAGTATTGAAATGCCTATGAAAATATTGAACAGTCCTCGCTTACCTGTACGGCGTTTCATTGCCGGTACCAGAGGAATGAAGATGAAGGCCGGAATAGTGCCCAGCCACATGAATACGGATGTACGTAAAGGATTCGCCTCTACCACATACGTCAGAAAGTAGGAATCTGTGGCATTGCTGATGCTCATGGTAGCAAAGGTGATGATGAAGAAAAGCGAGAGCACCCTGAGAGGTCTGTTGCCGGCAAGTTCCTTCCAAAGGTCATTCAGCCGCACATCCGCAGACTGGGAGGCATTCATCACAATCTTCTCGCGCGTCTCAGAAAAGCTGAAGAACAGCAGCGACAGTCCCGCCACAGCGAAGATGCTCATGGTAATCAGCCATGCCGACGATGCATCCGGAGTATTATATACAGCCTCCATCCTGCCGGTCTCCTCATTCAGAACCTTCGGTGCGAAGATGGCTATTATCAGCGGAAGGGTCTTTATCAGAAGGCTCGCAAAGTTCGCAAACAGCATACGCACACTGGTCAGGATGGTGAGTTCGTTCACATCCCGCGTGAGCGAGTCACCAAGTGCGCCATACGGCACGCTGGTCAGAGTAAAGCACATGCTGAGCGCGATGTACGTTACATACGCATACAGAAGCGATGAATTGAAGCCGTTCCAGAAGCAGAGTACGGCCGCACCCGCCAGAGGAATGCCTCCGAATATGAGCCATGAGCGATACTTGCCCCAGCGCGGATATGAATGATCGACGAAGGTACCTACGAAAGGGTCCCACAGCACATCTATGATACGTACTATCAGGAACATCAGCGCCGCCACACCGGGCTGAAGACCGTACACGTTCGTATAATAGAACAGCAGCCAGATACTGACAGTCTGGTATATCAGATTCTGTGCAAGTTCTCCCGAGCAGTACCCGACCCGCTCGCGCCATGTAAGTTTTATCGCTCTGTCCATATCTGATACCGGTGAACGGAACCTGTCCCGTGTTCACCTTAATTGATTGCGTTGCGCAGGCAATCCACGTAGTCCAGCTTCTCCCAAGTGAAGAACTCTATTCCGTCCTTCGTGTAAGGGGTACGGCCGAAATGGCCATAGGCCGCTGTAGGCTGATATATCGGAGTACGAAGTTTCAGACGCTCCTCGATGGCCTTCGGACGGAGATCGAAGAGCTGACGGACTACATCAGCTATCTTATTGTCAGACATGCTGACGTGGCTCTTGCCGCAGGTATCCACGAAGATATTGATCGGTTCCGCCACGCCGATGGCGTACGAAATCTGCACAAGACACTCGTCCGTGATACCGGCAGCCACCAGATTCTTGGCAATATGACGTGCTGCGTACGCTGCGCTGCGGTCCACCTTGCTCGGATCCTTGCCGCTGAACGCCCCGCCTCCGTGAGCACCCTTTCCGCCATAGGTATCGACGATTATCTTGCGGCCTGTCAGACCGGTGTCGCCGTGAGGTCCGCCAATGACGAACTTGCCTGTAGGATTCACGAAATACTTGATTTCATCGTCAAACATGGCACGGATCTCAGGCTCGGCAATCCTCTCCAACAGACGCGGCACGAGGATATTCCTGACATCGTCCGCAATCTGCGCCAGCATCCCGGCATCAGCATCGGCCTGTGCTGCAGCGGAATCATCCGCCGGCTTTATGAACTCGTCATGCTGTGTGGAAACAACTATGGTATCTATGCGGACAGGTCTGTCATTGTCATCGTACTCAACTGTCACCTGGCTCTTGGCATCGGGACGGAGATAGGTCATCACCTTCCCCTCCCTGCGTATCTCTGCCAGTGTGCGCACCAGTCCGTGCGCAAGCGCCAGCGTGAGCGGCAGATACTGGGCTGTCTCGTTAGTGGCATAGCCGAACATCATTCCCTGGTCGCCGGCTCCCTGCTCCATGGGGTCCTCGCGCTCCACGCCACGGTTAATGTCGGGGCTCTGCTCGTGAATGGCACTCAGCACACCGCATGAGTTGCCGTCGAACATATACTCTGACTTGTTGTAGCCAATACGGTTGATGACACTGCGTGCTACCTGCTGCAGATCAATGTAGGCTTCCGACTTGACCTCACCGGCCAGTATCACCTGACCCGTGGTCACTAATGTTTCACATGCGACCTTGGACTCCGGGTCCATGGTCATAAATTCGTCAAGGACGGCGTCCGATATCTGATCGGCCACCTTGTCCGGGTGCCCTTCGGACACCGATTCGGATGTGAATAGGTAAGACATATAATATAAAAAGAGTTGGAGCGGCAAAGTTAGTTCTTTTGTGCCATTATTTACATTAATTTTGCGGAAACAGTATTCTGTCATGGGAACAGTCATTTATTCCAGTCCGATATTCGGGCCTGTCAACAGCCGGCGTCTGGGCGTCTCGCTCGGCATAAACCTCATGCCGTCTGACGGCAAGATATGCACTTTCGACTGCCTCTACTGCGAATGCGGACTCAACCGTCAGCGCATACCATCCCTGAGCAGACCTTCACGCGAAGAAATACGCCGGGCACTCGAAGAACGCCTCAAGCTCATGCAGAAAGAGGGCCCCGAGCCGAATGTCCTGACATTCGCCGGCAACGGTGAGCCTACAGCCCATCCCGATTTCGCCGGAATAATAGATGATGTGACTGAAGTGCGCGACCGCTACTTCCCGAAGGCAAAGGTGACGGTACTGAGCAATGGCACAAGAATCCGGGACGAAAAGGTCTTCAACGCCCTGATGAAAGTGGACAACAACATACAGAAGCTGGACACCGTAGATATTGACTACATCAGGAAGCTGGACAGGCCCACCGGCAGATACGACCTGCAGGAAGTCATTGGCACGATGAAGAGGTTCAACGGACACGTCATCATCCAGACAATGTTCCTGAAGGGGGTCGTAAACGGTGTGGACATGGACAATACTCTGGACCGATACGTAGATCCGTGGATTGAAGCAATACGCGAGATCGGTCCGGAAAAAATCATGATATACACCATCGCCAGAGAAGCTCCGATATCCGAACTTCAGAAGGCCTCACCTGACACTCTGGACAGGATAGCCGACAAGCTGCGTCCGCTCGGCATTGAGCTGTCCGTATCCTATTAACCGACGAATAATGAACAGAACAGTCATAAGTATCATCACAGTATTGTCATTGTCTCTGGCAACAGCATTCCCTGCAGCCGCCAAGGACAATTGTCAGATAGCACATGAGATAGACAGCATCATACAGAACCAGCTCCCGGCTGGCAGCGACATAAGCGTAAGCATCTGGGATCTCGGGGGAGACAGCGCCGTATATTCGTACCGCGCCGACGTGCTCTGCCGTCCCGCTTCCACAATGAAGCTGCTCACGTCATATACAGCCCTCAAGACGCTCGGTGCCGACTACTGCTTCGAGACACGCCTCTGTACAGATGGAACAGTAGACAGTGACAGCACTCTGAACGGCAATCTATATCTCGTGGGCGGACTGGACCCTCAGCTTATGGAGAAGGAACTGCATGTACTTGTGAAGTCTCTAAGGAAGGTGGGCATCAGCCGTATCAACGGAAACATCATCGCAGACATCAGTATCATGGACGATGTGTATTGGGGCTCCGGATGGTCATGGGACGATACCCCAAACAGTTTCCAGCCGTACATCTCACCTCTTATGGTTCACGGCGGTTTCATCGGCATATCAGTAAAGCCGGGACAGAAAGGATGTCCTCCGATAGTGAATACATATCCCCAGTCCGACTATCTGCACATCGAGAACAACGCCCTTACCGGAGTCGCATCTGCCGGACCTCTGAGCATTGACCGCGACTGGCTTCACAATGACAATACCATAGTCATTTCAGGCAATGCAGCCAAAGCCAGCTCACGCGATCTGAATCTGTTCAACTGCAGCGATTTCACTTTTGCCCTCTTCAGAGAATACCTGCAGAAGGACAATATAACATTCTGTGACTTTGGATGGGGTGTCTGCCCTGGTCAGACCACAATTCTTGCCAGCACTGGACATACCCTGACCGCAGTCCTCAAGGAAACCCTGAAGGAAAGTGTCAACCTCAATGCGGAGGCCATGCTCCTGCAGGCTGCACACACTGCCAAAGGCAGGCCCATCGGCTTCACCAAGGCAGCCGAATACATGGCAGACTTTCTGAAGAAGCACATCAATCCGGGCGGCAAGCCGTTCAATGTGGTGGATGGAAGCGGACTCTCCGTATATGACTATGTTCCAGCGTCACTGTTCACCGACCTGCTGCGTCAGATCTACAAGGAGCCTGAGATATACAGCATCATCTACAGCAGCATGCCGATAGCCGGATACGACGGTACTCTCAAGGGCCGTCTCGGCACCAGCACCACAGCCAACAGGATTCATGCCAAGACCGGCACCGTAACCGGTTCATGCACGCTTGCCGGATATGCCAGAACATCCGACGGACGCGATATAGCCTTCTGCATCATGAACGAGGGAGCAATAAAGATGGCACCCTCACGTCGCGTGCAGGATGCCATCTGTACTGTTCTGTGTGAATAGACTCACAGTGTCTTGAACCCGTAACCCATCTCTCGAAGCCATTCTATCGACTTCGGAAGGGCATATTGAAGATTCTCACGTGAACGGAGAGAATCGTGGAAGACAATTATTGACCCGTTTCTCGTATATCTCTTCACATTCTCCACAACCTGAGGACCAGTCTGCTTGCTGCTGTAGTCACGGGTCACCACATCATAGAAGACAATGTCATACTTGCACATCATGTACCTATAGACCCAGCGTCTCATTATGCCGTGAGGCGGACGGAACAGGTGCGACTTGAAGTACCCGTCACATTTCTTCACATTGTCAATGAAGTCAGGAGTACGCATGTACAGACTCCTGACGTGATTGAACGTATGATTTCCAATGACATGACCACGCTCCACAATCATCCTGAAAATCTCCGGATGCTTGCGTACATTGTCACCCACAACGAAGAATGTAGCCTTGACACCATACCTGTCCAGAACATCCAGCAGCCAGGGGGTCACCTCCGGAATGGGTCCGTCATCGAACGTCAGACAGACGCTGTGGTCAGACGGATCCTTCCTGAAGATTCCCTTCGGATAGATGCGCTGGAGCAGAAATGTAGGGTGTTCAATGAACATCTGCCTTACTTCATTCTGTTGCGATACTGGACGAACATGTCCTGATATACGTCCAGAGTTGCCTTTAACGTATCCTCATCCATACCCGCCATCTCAAGCAACGGCAGAACGCCCTTGTTGAGGTTTTTGATGAGCTGGTCAACATCGTACTGCAGCAGGGAGAGATGCCTGTCATCCATTGACAGATACCACTGCATCTCTGACAGATACTGTCTGGCCATCTGCTCTGCAATCTCCAGAGCCTTGTCCTTTCTGTCAAGCTGTACGTAGCTGTAGGCAATAATCTGTGAATATCCCATGATGGTGTGAGGCAGCAGTTCGGATGAAATACCGTTCTCGCACTTCTCCAGTATATCCAGAGCCTTTTCGTTCTCACCCTTTTCAATGAGAGCGTCTGCCAGTTCAGCATACAGTCTGCGATGGCTGTAGCACATGCGGCGGATTGTCTCATCCAGATACAGGTCAGGATTGTCCAGTCCTCCGAACTTGAAGTTCATCAGATTCTCGTACATCCTGTCAGTATCCACGACATTCTTGCTGCCGTCTTCAGTATAGCCGAGTTCTTCCCAGTTGAACGGAGTGATGCGGTATGCCAGACCTTCCAGCACGAAGTACGGATCAAGACCCAGATGATTACTCTCTGCGACTGTAGTAGCCATGAAAAGAGGCCTCTCCCAGTTGCAGTATGCAATCATCTCCAGCATCATCAGTTCATTCTTATAGATATTGCGACGACCCTTGAGCGGTATGATCATCCTGTCAGGCAGCAGTTCGAGAGTCTCCTCACGGGTCTCACCGATGTACTCCTCAGGAATCATCATGCCGGAGTTGAGTATTGCCTCCTTGTCAAGCTTGAACCAGATAGTATCAGTAGGAATGACATTGTACTTCCTTACCCAATACTCCAGAACCGTCTTGAGTTCGAACGATTCATATACCTCACGCTTCTTCTCAGGAGTCTTGGCATTGTCCATCAGCTTCTGCTTGCTCTCCGGATGAATATACACGGCATCGTTCGTACCCGTCTCATAGTCGATGCGTTCGAACTCTATCGGCACTGCAGGTGAATCGTATGCGGGACGCTTCATCTGGTCAATGTACCAGTCAGTCATCAGGTAGCTGAGATTACAGCAGCGGCAGTCTGTACGGAAACCCTCTGTCTCCAGATTGTACCAGAGAGGGAAGGTATCGTTATCACCATTCGTAAATATGATAGGATAACCCTCCTCCGGCAGAGAAGTGAAGTAATTCTGGCCGAAATCGCGGCAGGTGTATCTTCCGCTGCGGTCGTGGTCATCCCAGGTCTGACTGACCATCTGTATAGGTACCAGCAGACACAGAAGCGCCGCAATGACAGGAGCTCCCTTGCTGCCTGCCACCTTGCGCAGCATCTCAGTGACACCAGCCACACCCAGTCCTATCCAGATGGCAAATGCATAGAACGAGCCTGCGTATGCATAGTCACGCTCACGGGGCTGTATCGGAGTCTGGTTCAGATAAACCACGATAGCAAGTCCGGTCATGAAGAAGAGAGTGAATACCACCCAGAACTGCCGGACTCCGTTTCTGCCTCTTCCTATCTGCCAGAACAGACCGATGAGACCCAGAATCAGAGGCAGACAGTAGAACACGTTGTGTCCCTTGCCCTTCAATGACTCCGGCATCAGACGCTGGTCACCAAGCATCATCCTGTCAATGAAATTGATACCTGTCAGCCAATTGCCATGATTCAATTCCCCATGACCCTGGATGTCATTCTGACGACCGGCGAAATTCCACATGAAATATCTCCAGTACATGAAGTTCACCTGGTATCTGAAGAAGAATCTCAGGTTCTCAATCTGTGTCGGAACGGTCAGCTTGACCTTCTCGCCGCAGTT
The DNA here is from genome assembly GCA_024398555.1 of Bacteroidaceae bacterium. Classification (GTDB taxonomy): domain Bacteria; phylum Bacteroidota; class Bacteroidia; order Bacteroidales; family Bacteroidaceae; genus Colenecus. The sequence goes on from JAKSIW010000041.1 coordinate 8,281, forward strand.
GTCGTAGATTACCGTACGGCCCTTGACCTTGGCCCAGGACTGATACTGGCTCACATGATCAGGATCATTGCTGTACATACGCGGGAACACCATGTTCTGCGCATATTTATAACTGCGTCTCGTATCCTTCACATAGTAGCGGTCGCGTTCGTCGGCACTGGCCTTTTCCTTGCGTCCATATACATTGCCCTTCTCGTCGAACATCGGATAGCAGGCGCGCTTGTCGTAGCGGAGAGCTATCTGCGAGGCGTAGGTCTGTCCGTATGCAAGAGGACGGCTTCCGTACTGCTCACGTGCCAGATAGTCACCCAGCGTGAAGATATCCTCAGGCGAGTTCTGATCCATCGGTGGATTGGCAGTCGAACGGATTACAATAAGCGCGTACGATGAATAGCCGATGACTATGCACATCACACAGAGCATGATTGTGTTCAGAAGTCTCGGGGACGGTTTCCTGTTCTCACCTATCTGCTTGCTGAAGAGGTAGAATCCCAAAGCCGCCAGAATGATGATTCCGAACACTACTCCTATAGCCTTGTGTCCGTAGAACGGAATACCTGTCAGCAGAATGGTGCAGAGGAACGCAATCTTCATCCTGCCGTCACTCTCAGCCTTCTGACTCTCGATGACAGCCCACAGAATGGCAGCAACCAGCAGAATCAGATAGATGATGAGACCGGTATTGAACTTGAGACCAAGCCCGTTCACAAACAGCAGTTCAAACCATCCTCCCACTTTCACTATACCCGGAACAATACCGTACAGCACCGCTGCGATGATGATTCCTGACAGTATAACAGCCAGTATGCCTCCGCGCCAGGTCGGATTGGAAGACTTCTTGAAATAGTAAACCAGCACAATAGCCGTGATACAGAGCAGGTTCAGCAGGTGAACACCTACGGAAATACCTATCACGTAAGCGATCAGAACCAGCCAGCGGTCACTGTGGGGACGGTCTGCGTCCTCATTCCATTTGAGGATAAGCCAGAATGTGATGGCGGTGCAGAACGATGAATAGGCATATACCTCTCCCTCCACTGCGCTGAACCAGAACGTATCGCTCCATGTGTATGCCAGTGCTCCAACGACTCCGGAAGCCATGATGGCCAGAGTCTGCCATCCGTCAGGCTCCCCGTCCGTGGCAATCAGCTTCTTCGCCAGCATCGTAATGCTCCAGAACAGGAACAGAATACAGAGGGCGCTGAGAAGGGCCGACATGGTATTCACCATTTTGGCCACCTGCGACACATCACTCGTGAACTGCGAGAAGATGTTGGATGTAAGCATGAAGAAAGGTGCTCCAGGCGGATGACCTACCTCCAGCTTATAGCCGGTAGTTATAAACTCGGGACAGTCCCAGAAACTGGCAGTCGGCTCAATCGTCATACAGTATGTCACTGCAGCGACTATGAAGACCAGCCAGCCTACGATGTTGTTAATATGCTTATATTTCATAACCTTACGGATTATTCCTCTTTTCAAGAAACCATCAGAGATCCGCGCCGATGTCGCTGCGGAAATTCTTTCCCTCGAACTCAATCATGCGGGCGCCATTGAACGACTTGGCCAGAGCCTCAGCCTTGTCCCTGCCGTACGAACTGACAGCAATCACACGGCCACCGGCTGTAACAGTACGTCCCTGTGCGTCAAATGCGGTTCCTGCATGGAAAACAATGCTGTCCTCCACCTTCTCCGTACCCGAAATCGGGAATCCCTTCTCATAATGACCGGGATAGCCGCCGGACACAAGCATCACGCACACAGCCGAACGTTCATCCATTTCCAGCGTCTTTGTATCAAGATTGCCGTCTGCCACACCGAGAAGCAGATCTACCAGATCGGATTTGAGCCTGAGCATGACAGTCTCTGTCTCAGGATCGCCCATGCGGACATTATATTCTATCACCTTGGGATCACCGTCCACATTGATAAGACCGAAGAAGATGAATCCCCTGTATTCGAGACCCTCTTCTGCCAGACCCTCTACAGTAGGACGTATGATGCGCTCCTCCACCTTGCCCATCCAGACCTTGTCTGCAAACGGAACAGGAGAAACTGAACCCATTCCACCGGTATTCAATCCGGTATCGTGCTCGCCCACACGTTTGTAATCCTTCGCTTCAGGCAGAATCTTGTAATGCTTTCCGTCTGTCAGAACAAACACCGAGCATTCGATTCCGCTCATGAACTCCTCTATCACCACACGTGACGAAGCTCCGCCGAACATTCCTCCAAGCATCTCCTTCAGTTCCCTGCGGGCCTCCTCGACAGTCGGCACAATCAGAACTCCCTTGCCTGCGCACAGACCGTCAGCCTTCAGTACGTACGGAGCCTTCAGCGTACCCAGAAACTCCAGACCTTCCTCCAGTGTCTCCGGAGTGAAAGTCCTGTACGCTGCCGTCGGTATTCCATGACGCATCATGAACTGCTTGGCAAAATCCTTGCTTCCCTCCATCTGGGCAGCCGCCTTTGTAGGTCCTATGACAGGAATTGAAGCGAGACGGGCGTCATTCTTGAAATAGTCGTTAATACCCTTCACCAGAGGATCCTCCGGACCGACAACCACCATATTGATACCATTGTCCAGTACAAAACCTGCAATGGCATCGAAATCGTCAGCCTTGATAGCCACATTCTCACCGACTGATGCAGTTCCTGCATTACCTGGAGCTATGTACAGTTTTTCTGTAAGCGGGCTTTGGGCTATCTTCCAAGCCAGAGCATGCTCGCGACCTCCGCTACCGAGAAGTAATATCTTCATTATTTCCTGTTATTATCTGATTTACGACTGAATGAACGGCTTCTGTTTCCATCACGATGGTCCGCAGGTCTTCCCTTTCCACCATTTCGCGGAGTCCGGGGCTTCTCTCCATCCTCCGTCCTGCGGAACGGGCGGCGGGACTTCTCCCCATCCTCTGCCTTGCGGAACGGGCGGCGAGGCTTCTCAGCGTCTTCCTTCTGCTGCAATTTCTCAGCCTGAGCCGCCTTGTGACGCAGAGTCTTGCCACGACGTTCAGCCGAGTTCTCCTTATTCAGTTTCTCACCGTCAGAACGGAACTTGTCATACTTTCCGCCGAATATCTCGTACTTGCGAAACTCACATGCCAATGCACCGTTATAGAGAGGTATCTTGGCTGACGGCTTCAATCCTATCTTGTCAAAATACTCGTAATGGTTGCAGATGACCCATGCCTCCGAACCCATGAACGCATGCTTCAGACGCTCACCGAGAGTCTCATAGAGCAATGGAATATCCCCCTCCTTGAGACGTTCGCCATACGGTGGATTTGTCACCATAACAGACTTCTCCGTAACCGTCTGGAAATCCTTCACGTCGCGCACGTTGAACTCAATGGAATCCAGAAGACCGGCAGCCTTGGCATTGCGCTTTGCAGTCAGAATAGCCTTGGCATCCTTGTCATACCCGTAAATCCGGCATTGCAGCGGACGTTCACCGGAATCATCGTTATATATCCCTTCAAACAGGTCAGCATCAAAATCAGGCCATTTCTCGAACGCGTAACGGCTGCGGAACAGTCCGGGGGCCATTCCTCTGGCTATCAGCGCCGCCTCTATGGGAAGCGTACCGGAACCGCACATCGGGTCAATGAAATCGCACTCGCCATGCCAGCCGGTAAGCAGAATCATTCCTGCCGCAAGAGCCTCATTGAGAGGTGCTTCCATCGTCTCCTGACGATATCCGCGCATGTGGAGGGACTCTCCGGAACTGTCCAGCGAAAGCGAACAGTCTTCATTTGATATATGTATATGGAATATTATATCCGGATTTGCCACACACACGTTTGGTCTCTCGCCCTCCTTATCACGGAAATAGTCCACGATCGCATCCTTCACCCTGTATGCCACAAACTTCGAATGCGTGAACTCCACGCTGTTCACCACTGCATCAACCGCAAAACTGGAGGAAAATGACATGAATTTCTCCCAGGCTATCTTCCTGCAGATATCGTACACCTCATCCGCACTCGATGCTCTGAAATGCTTGAACGGCTTCAGGACGCGTATGGCAGTGCGAAGATGGAAATTTGCCTTGTACATCAGAGCCTTGTCGCCCGTGAACGATACCATGCGGTTGCCAATTGCAATGTTATTGGCTCCAAGCTCTGTCAACTCCTTCGCCAAGACTTCCTCCAACCCCTGAAAGGTCTTGGCTATCATTTCAAAATCAGCCATCTGAATCAAATCTTCAATCCATGCCTATGGATCAAACTGCAAAGTAACAAAAAAAATCAATATGGTAGGCGGCCGGGGATCAGCACCTTGTATGTACGGTGAGAACTGTCATTCAGCCGGGATTCACGCAGCCACAGATTCGACTCCTTGAGACGCGCATAACTCACACCATGATCTTCCGCGAACTTGACCAGATCAGGAACAGACTCTGTCACATAAACCGTATCTTTAGCAGGAATATATGGATAATACTCGTCTTCAGACAAGTGAAAGCCAAACATGGCCGGATTCTCGAACATCATCTTGACCACAAGCAGACGGAACATATATCGTGACGTCTCATTTGCAAGCCAGAGATCCACAGCACGGGTCACATGCTGCTGGTCCAGCTTTGCACTGATACCGTTCTGTCCGGCATTATAACTCGCTGCAACAGTCAGCCAGTCACCGTATTTTTCATAAGCATCCTTCAGGTATCTGCATGCTGCTTCAGTAGCCTTGTCCGTATTATACCTCTCGTCGATATTGCTGTTCACTTCAAGACCGTAAGCCTTGGCTGTCGAAGGCGTGAACTGCCACAGACCCGCAGCAGAAGCTGACGAAAGCGACTGCGGTTCCAGATTGCTCTCAATAACCATCAGATACTTCAGGTCATCTGGCAATCCCTGAGCACGGAGTATGGGTTCAACCTGCGGGAAGTAGCGTGTGGAGCGTTTCAGCATAAGTATCGAAATGCTGTGACTGTATGTAAAGGCAATGAGTTCACGGTCCAAACGCTCACGCATATCCGGTCGGTCAAAGTAAACTGTATCGCCGGCAAATACAAGATACTGCGGAACGCGTGGCAGACGGGTTGCATTAGGAGAATACCGCACCTGTGAAAAGAGGCCCGTTGATATAAAAAGACAGGACAGCAGGAAAGTAGTAAACAGTTTCATTTCAGTCAAACGTATGTTCTACTGCGAAAATAGCAAAAAAATCCGGCCAATCCTCACGGACTGACCGGACCTGAATACTATTCAATAAAACTGTTATTAATTTGCGAGCTGCTGAAGAGTAGCCTCTGTCTGCCATGTGTCAAGCAGAGTGCTGAAACGGTCAGCGTAAATACCCTTGAGATTGTTCAGACGATTCTGCTTCTGAGCCTCAGTCAGTCTGACGGAAGACTTGATCTTCTTGGCCTCGTTGAGGAATCTCTGGCAGGTCAGAGTGTAAACATAAGCGTCGTCAAAACTCAGCTGGCTGGCTATCTGCTCGATTACGAAATCCTTTTCAACGTTGTTCTGTGCATTTGCATTGACACTTGCTACAAGAGCGAAAACTGCGATCACTAAAGTCAAAACTGTTCTTTTCATAACTTCTATTTTTTAATTATTAAACATCTTGTTTCCGTATCCGGTGTCGTTGTTTCATCCGGCGTACACTTATAAGATGCAGGAAGTCCGAAAAGGTTAAATCAAAAGTTTGATATTTGGCTAATATTAACAGTTGTGTTAAAAGCAAAACAGACGAGAAATCATGGTTATATTGTTGTCATTAAGGTTATTATAAGGATTATTCCACCATACAGGATTAATATTCAAGTTGATAATTTAGCAATTATATACACAGAATAAAAGAAGTGGGGCGGTACTTTCGCACCGCCCCACCTTATTGAGATCTCTAAATTGTAATCTCTAAGTAAGAGACTTGATTAGTAGAGAACCTTCTTACCGTTCATCATGTAAACCTGACCCTTAACCGGGTTGTTTACGCGCTGACCGATGGTGTTGTAGATAACATCGTTGCTCTCAATCTCGTTCTTCTCGATACCGGTAGGACGCTGGATCTGACCTGAAGGATCAGTCTCAGTGATGATTACGTGATCGAAGAGGTATGTACCTGGAACTTCGCCAAGGCTGAGTACGAAGCATGTGTTCTCCTCACCTGAAATCGTAACTGAACCACTGATTGGTGTGAAGTATCCTGCATTCAGCTGGAATACCTGCGGGCAAAGGTCACCATACCAAGGCTTGCTGAGCGGCTGGAATGATACCTGAACAGTACCAAAGTCAAACTGACCAAGATAAGCTGTCATCATGCTGAAGTCATAGGTGTAATCCTTCTTGAATTCGTTCTCAATGTAAATCTGTGATGAATAAACAGCTCCAAATCTGCTAGGAACGAACTGGAGCATACCCGGAGCATTGAAAGCGTCACCAGTTGGGAATTCCATTACTGAGAGCTCACCGGCAGCCTCACCGTCAACAACCTTCCAGTTACCGACTGTCAGACCATCGAAGTTGAAGTCATCACCCTGAAGCATATTGTTCTCAACATTCTCGTCAACGTCATAAGCGTAGGCGCGGGTGATTCCGATATGATCAAAGTAGTAAGTGGTAGCAGTTGCACCGATGTTGAACATGAGCAGAGAGAGGCCATATTCTGAAGGACGCATAGTCACCTCAAATGACTTCCATGCAGTTGACAGTTCAAATACATCCTCGCAAACATCACCGAACCAAGGTGAACCGTCATGCTCGAGAGTAAGAACCATGCTGGCTGCAGTGTCTGCCTTAGCCATGAAGGAAATGGTGTACTCATAACCAGGATCAAATCCGTAATATGAGATAGGATTGAGATCCCATGCATAGAGAGCGAGCTGTGAATCGTAAGCCATGCCCTTAACAGTGTTGGTTACAGCCATAGCTGCCTTGGTGTTGTCCCAACCCGGAGTTACAATCTCGCGTGAAGGAGCGTTTACACCCCACGGATGCCATGCAAGCTCATCACCTTCTTCATAAATGTTGAAGTATGCATTAAGGGAATCAAGCATGTTGCCCTCGATAGCATCCTCCTCATTGAATTCAGGCTCTGGAGCTGCAGCGACCTTCTTGACAGAAATTGCGTTGAAGAAGAAGTCAACATCATTCTCCTTGTCAACTGACAGGTTGAAGGCGATTGACTGGAAATCAGCGGATTCTACAGTATAAACTGTTTCAAAGCTCTGCCATTCGGTAGTGAAATTGAATGAAGGTGAACTCCATGGGTTTGCAGGAGCAACTGCACCGATACCCTTGTTGCTGAGGTAATTACCCGGAGTCTTATGTGCCTGAGTACCAATATTGATATCCTGGCTTGCCTTGTACTCAAGAGTGAACTTGTACTTATCACCTACCTTTGCAGGCTCTGGGAGAGCAATGAAGAACTGGCTGTCCCAATCCTGTGATGCACCGGCAGCTGAATGAACAGTAGCCTTCTGCTGTGCGAACAGCTTGTTAGGACCAACTGTTGACTCAGTCTTTGCGATATAATAGTTGTCATATACCTCCCAGCCTTCCTCATCACCGGTCAGAGTTGAAGGAACCTGTACTGAAAGATTCTTGAAAGAATAGATAACCTCTTCAGTCTTGGTAAGGTTGAAAGCGATTGACTGGAAGCCCTCTGATTCTACAGTATATTCTCCCTGATAGGTCTGCCATTCAGTTGTGAAATCAAATGAAGGTGAAGACCATGGGTTTGCAGCAGGAACCGGACCGATACCCTTGTTGCTGAGGTAATTACCCGGAGTCTTGTGAGCCTGAGTAGGAACATTGACTGCTGCAGATGCCTTATAGTCAATAGAGAACATAATCTTATCACCAGCCTTGAATGGCTCAGGCAGAGCAATGAAGAGCTGTGAATCCCAATCGTTGGCAACCTTCGCAGGAGAATCAACTTCACCCTTGTTGTTTGCCATAGGCTCCTGGGTGCAAACACCGTACTCAGTCTTGAGCAGCTGTGCATCAATAACCTTCCAACCTTCATTCTCTGCAGTAGCAGGAGCAGGAAGCATTGCATAGACGTTCTTGAAGTTGTAGTCTACACTGTTTGACCTGTCAACGGAAAGATTGAAAGCAATTGACTGGAAGTTATCCTTTGAAACGACATAGTCGCACATGTAACTCTGCCAATCGGTTGTGAATCCGAATGAAGGTGATGACCACTGGTTTGGAGCAGGAATAGGACCAATACCGTCATTACCAAGATATGAGCCAGGAGCTGCATGAGACTGGGTAGAGATTTTGATTTCCTTTGATGCCTTGTAATCGACATAGTAGCGGATTGAAGTACCAGGAGTCATAGCTTCAGGAACGGCAATCCAGAACTGAGTATCCCAATCCTGTGTTGCACCGGCAGGTGAATTGACATCCATTGCACGCTCAGTGGTACTCTCAAACTTGCCATTGTTCTCCTTCTTTACGAGAGAAGCGTCAAGTACCTCCCAACCTGGAGCGTAAACATAATCAGTCTCAGCAACTGGAGCCGGATTCGGATCAACGGTCTCGGTAAGATTTGTGTACCATGTCTCAGGATCAGTTTCTGAAAGGACTGAATCCGGAGCCATGCT
>JAKSIW010000042.1 GCA_024398555.1 Bacteroidaceae bacterium
GGCATTCTTACTGCAGCAGGTGCAGAGATTGTCAATGAAGAGAGTTGGGGCATGCGCAAGCTGGCCTATCCTATTCAGAAGAAGTCAACAGGCTTCTATCAGTTCATCGAGTTCAACGGCCAGCCGGACATCGTAGAGAAGCTGGAGGTTAACTTCCGTCGTGACGAGCGTATCATCCGCTTCCTGACCATCAAGCAGGACAAGTTCGCTGCTGAGTATGCAGTCAGAAGAAGAAATGTAAGACAATCTAAAGCAGAGGAGGCATAATTATGGCAGAGTCAACATCAGAGATCAGATATTTGGCACCTCAGACTGTAGATGTCAAGAGAAAGAAGTATTGCCGTTTCAAGAAGGCACGTATTAAGTATATCGACTATAAGGATCCTGAATTCCTCAAGAGATTCCTTAATGAGCAGGGTAAGCTTCTGCCTCGCCGTATCACCGGTACTTCACTGAAGTTCCAGCGCCGCGTGGCTCAGGCTGTCAAGAGAGCACGTCATCTTGCTCTTCTCCCATACGTAACCGATATGATGAAGTAACCTTTAAAACAGTAATGAAATGGAAATTATCTTGAAGCAAGATGTAGCCAAGTTGGGTTACAAGGATGATATCGTAAAGGTGAAGGATGGCTATGGCCGTAATTATCTTATTCCGAACGGTCTGGCAATAGTAGCCACTGAGTCTGCAAAGAAGGTTCTGGCAGAGAACCAGCGTCAGCGCGCACACAAGATTGAAAAGATCAAGGCTGATGCCGAGACTCTTGCAAAGAAGTTGGAGAACGTTGCTCTGACACTCAAGGCCAAGGTTAATGAGAATGGTACCGTATTCGGTGGCGTGAGCGCTGCTCAGATTGCTGACGAACTGACAAAGCTCGGTTTCGAAATCGATCGCAAGGCTATCGAGGTTGAGGCTGTCAAGGCCGTCGGTGCTTACAAGGCTGTTGTGAATATTCACAGGGACATCAAGGCGGAGATTCCGTTCGAGGTTGTTGCAGAAGAGGCAGCTGAGTAATTCAGCAGTCGGATGATATTGCGGAAATCCGGTCTTTATGGCCGGATTTCTTTTTGTCTAAGGAGAAAGATGAGTAAATTTGCGGTGTATGGAGTATGAATTCCTCAAAGGCAAGACGGCGGCTTTCTATACACTGGGGTGTAAGCTGAACTTTTCGGAGACGTCGACTATCGGCTGCCAGCTGGCTGCGGCCGGTGTGACTCCCGTCCGTAAGGGCGGTCATGCCGATATCTGCGTCATCAACACCTGCTCTGTGACCGAAGTGGCGGACAAGAAATGCCGTCAGGCCATACATCGCATTGTACGTCAGAACCCTGAGGCATACGTGGTGGTCACGGGGTGCTACGGACAGCTGCAGCCGGAGACGGTTGCGGACATTCCCGGCGTGGATATTGTTCTCGGCCAGGACAGAAAGGGCGAGGTCCTGGAAAACCTCAACAATCTGGTGAAGCGCGATCATGGAATATACAGGACTGTAGGAACGAATGAAATACGCAATTTTGTTCCCTCCTGTTCCAGAGGAGACAGGACACGCTTCTTCCTGAAGGTACAGGACGGCTGTGACTACTACTGTACATACTGCACTGTGCCGTATGCAAGAGGACACAGCAGGAATGCTTCAATAGAGGAACTTGCCGGTCAGGCTGCTCAGGCCGCAGCGGAGGGTGCGCGCGAGATTGTGATTACCGGCGTGAATATCGGAGATTTCGGGAAGAGCACCGGTGAGCGTTTCACCGATCTGGTCAGGGCGCTTGACGGAGTGAAGGGAATATCCAGATACAGGATTTCCTCCATTGAGCCGAATCTGCTGACCGATGAAATAATAGATTATGTGGCGGAATCGAGAGCTTTCATGCCGCATTTCCACATTCCGCTGCAGTGCGGTTCGGATGATGTCCTGAAGCTTATGCATCGCAGGTATACGCGTGACGTGTTCGCACACAAGGTGGAACGGATCAGAAGTGTCATGCCGGATGCATTCATCGGTGTGGATGTCATTGTAGGCATGAGAGGGGAGAGCAGGGAGTTCTTCGAGGACTCTTTCGAATTCCTGAGTTCTCTTGATGTGTCACAGCTGCATGTGTTCAGCTACTCCGAGAGACCGGGTACGGCGGCTCTGCGCATACCGCTCTCGGTCACACCGCAGGAGAAGCACGAGAGAAGCGGCAGACTGCTGGCTCTCTCTGATGCCAAGACAATGGCATTCTACAGGTCGCACATCGGCAGGGAGGCCCGCGTCCTGTTCGAAAGACCGAAGAAGGGTGCTCCGTCGTATGGCTTCACGGAGAACTACATCAAGGTGGAGGCGGATACGGACGGCAATCTGGAGAATCAGATTCTGAATGTCCGGCTTGGAGAATTCAATGAGAGCGGCAACGCACTTAGGGCAACATTGATCTGAATGTGACATGGACAGACTTGCGATAGTTATACTGAATTGGAACGGATGCGCAATGCTGGAGAAGTATCTGCCGGTACTCATGCGCCATTCCGCTATCGATGGGGTTGAAATCATTGTTGCGGACAATTGCTCCACTGACGGTTCCATGGCCATGATGCGTGAGAAGTTTCCTGACATCAGACTCATCGCACTTGATCAGAACTACGGCTTTGCAGAAGGATATGACAGGGCTCTGAAACAGGTCGAAGCAGAATACTACCTGCTTCTGAACTCGGATGTTGAGGTTACCGGAGGATGGCTGGAACCGCTGCTTTCGTATATGGATGCTCATGCAGATGTGGCGGCATGTCAGCCGAAACTGCGTGACTGCAGGCATAAGGACATGTTCGAATATGCCGGAGGAGCCGGCGGATATATGGACAGGTGGGGATATCTGTGCTGTCGTGGACGTATCATGGATGCGGTGGAGAAGGATGACGGCCAGTATGATGATGTCCGGGATGTGTTCTGGGCTACAGGTGCAGCCCTGATGGTGCGCAGCGCCGATTTCTGGAACGCAGGAGGGCTGGACGAGCGCTTCTTTGCGCATCAGGAGGAGATCGATCTGTGCTGGAGACTGAGAAGCCGCAACAGGAGGATTGTCTGTGTGCCGCAGAGTGTCGTATTCCATGTGGGCGGCGCAACCCTGAACAGGGAGAATCCGTTCAAGACATTTCTGAATTTCAGGAACAATCTGCTGATGCTATACAAGAATCTTCCGGAAAACCGCCTTCACAGAGTGCTGTTCGTGAGATTCTGGCTCGATATGCTGGCAATGGCGGCGTTTGTCGCCCAGATGAAGTTCCATGATGCCGGAGCCGTCATCAGGGCCCGTCGTGCATTCCGCAGGATGAAACCGGACTTTGAGGCGAAGAGGCGCGCCAACATGGAGGCGGCTGTCCTGTCAGAGATACCGGAAGTGATGCCATACAGTGTGCTGTGGAAATACTACGCCCGGAGAATAAGGCGCTTCTCCGATCTTGATGAGAGATGATACGATAATGGATACTGCACTATATCTTATTCCGTCACTGCTCGGTGACACTCCGGTAGAGAACGTCATTCCTTCGTACAATCACGATATCATTATGGGTATCAGATTCTTCATCGTGGAGGATGTAAGGACTGCGAGGCGTTTTCTCAAAAAGGTGGACCGCAGCATCGATATCGGTTCACTGACGTTCAGCACCCTTAATGTCAATACAAAGCCTGAAGAAATAGCCGATCTGCTGAAACCTCTTGAATCGGGCTGCCCGATGGGTGTCATTTCCGAGGCCGGATGTCCTGCCGTCGCTGATCCGGGTGCCGATGTGGTGGCCATCGCTCAGAGAAAAGGGATGAAGGTAGTGCCGCTGGTAGGGCCGTCCAGCATCATACTGTCAGTGATGGCCTCCGGTTTCAACGGACAGAGCTTTGCATTCAACGGATACCTGCCGATAGAGCAGGCTGACAGGATAAAGCGTCTGAAGCAGTTGGAGCAGAGAGCGTACTCCGAGAAGCAGACGCAGATATTCATAGAGACTCCGTACCGCAACAACAGGATGCTGCAGGACATTCTCTCTGTCTGCCGCCCGGAGACAAGGGTGTGCATAGCCTCCAACCTCACGTGCCCCGACGAGTCTGCCGTCACGAGGACAGTACAGGAATGGCGGAAACTGAATCCCGCCCTCCCGAAGAATCCCTGTATATTCCTTATTTATCAGTAAGGTTATCGGTAAGGTTGGTCTTCAGGAAATCCATTATCCTGAGGAACAGATGCTTGCGTGTGGAAGCTCCGACCAGACTGTGCTCCTTGTCCGGATACACCATCATGTCAAACACGATGCCCTTCTCGATGAGAGCGTGAGTGTATGCTGATGTGTTGGTAAAGAAGACATTGTCATCCATGAGTCCGTGTACAATCATCAGACGGCCGTGCAGGTTACCAATCCTGCTGATTGCATTCGCATTCTGATATCCTCTGTCGTTCTGGCCCGGCGTGCGCATGAAGCGCTCCGTGTAAGTCGCGTCATAGAAGCGGAAATCGGTGACTGGTGCCACCGCTATGCCGCATCTGAAGACGGGAGTGCCCTGGCTCATGGACATGATTGTGTTGTAGCCGCCGTAACTCCATCCCCAGATGGCAATGCGGTCCTTGTCAACGTATGGCAGCGTGGCGATATATTTGGCGGCCTCCACCTGATCGTCGCTTTCCATGACACCGAGATTCAGGTATGTCTGCTTCTTGAATTCTGCTCCGCGCCGTCCGGTGCCGCGTCCGTCAACACATACGCAGATGATTCCTTCCTTCAGCATCCAGTTCTCCAAAGAGCCGCCTGCGTAGAATCCGCTGCCCCATTCGTCGATGACCTCGCAGTGTCCGGGACCTCCGTACTGATACATCAGCACAGGATATTTGCGGGTGCCGTCGGCATCTGCCGGCTTGACAATCCATCCGTACAGTGTCGTGCCGTCGGAAGTCTGAAACGAGAAGATCTCGCGTCTGACGAATCCCTCCTTTTCGACAGACTGCCGGATGTCCGCATTGTCATATACCACGCGGAGCTGTTTGCCGCTGTTGTCGCATACGGTGACTAAGGGCGGATTGTTCAGGTCTGACCAGGTGTTCACATAATATTTCAGCCCGCTGCCGAAACTGCTGGTGTTGTTGCCTCCCTTATTGCCCGAAAGCTTGGTCACTCTGCCTTTCCCGTCCTGCCTGTAGAGCTCTGACTGCAGCGGGTTCTCGCGGTTCGCCGTGTAATAAAGAGTGCCGCTCTTCGGGTCCCAGCCGTGGAATTCCAGCACCTCCCATTCTCCGGAAGTGAGCTGACGGACCAGTTTCCCGTTCGTACCGTACAGGTACAGATGGTTGTGCCCGTCCCGTTCGCTCTCCATGATGAACTGCTCCCCGTACAGCTTTGTGTTGAGGAATTCCTCCGGCTCTATGTAGCGTTCGTCTGTCTCGCGCAGAATCATGCTGCTGACGGTGGAACGTGGATTGGCGCTGTATATCTCCATCTGATTCTGGTTGCGGTTGATGGTGAAAACCAGCAGGGTGTTGTTCTCGTCCTCAACGAATGCGATTCTGGGCACATAGGTGTCTGCACTGATGTTGAGTGGAATCTCCCGTGTGACGGAACTCTTGATGTCGAATGAGTGTACCGAAACGGTGGAGTAGTCGGATCCCGTGACCGGATACCATACGGACCGGGTCTTCATGAGGTCCTGTTCCGGCTCACCGTCAGCGGTCATGGTGAGAAATTCCGGCAGGTCGTACTTGTCCACTTCACTGCAGTTGAAGCGTACGAACGCCAGCATCTTGCTGTCCGCACTGAATTCGTAGGCACTGCTGATGGAGAATTCCTCATCGTAGCACCAGTCCGGAACGCCGTTCAGGATGCTGCCCGCCATGCCGTCCTTTGTCACCTGGCTCTCGGCGTTGTTGAAGAGCAGCTTCACAAGGAAGATGTTGCCGTCACGCACGAAGGCGATGACATTGCCGTCAGGCGAGAATTTCGGTGCCTGCTGCTCGCCTCCTCTGGAAAGCGGCTCCATCCTGTTGTTGCCGATGTGGAATATGTAGTAGCTGGCACTGTATGAGTTGCGGAAAATCTTTGTCCGTCCGGACTGGATCAGAATACGGTCCTCCTTCGGCGAGAGAATGAAGCCCTGGAATGAACTGAGCCTGTCGCCTCTGACCGTTTCGACGTTGAACAGGGTATCGGTTGCCTCACCCGTTCTGAAGGAGTAACGTATGATGCATCTGCCGGTGGACATGAGGTAGTGCTCGCCGTCCGACATCGGAGTAAATGAACTGGCCGTCCTGCCGTAGAATTCATTGCTGACTATTCTGTCGATGGTAAGTTCCGCCATTGAACCTGTGGCAGCCAGAATGAACACCGCCGTGAATAACATAAAACGTTTCATATTCTGTCTCTTTACTGTTTGCGTATGCGTGAATCTATATGTGCTATTATCTGTTCCCTGTCATCCGGGGAAAACCACGAAATCGAGGTGTCGCGTTTGAACCATGTCATCTGCTTGCGGGAATAAACCCGCGTGTTCCGCTTTATCTGCTCCACAGCGAAGGGCAGGGTGTACCCATTGTCGGACAGACCGTCCTCATGGTCGAAATACAGGAACAGCTCCTTGTATCCGACTGTGTTGAGCGAATTCTGTCCGCGCAGCGGCAGAACTCTGCGTGCCTCTTCTATCAGCCCTTCTGATATCATCCTGTCCACGCGCTGCCCGATGCGTTCGTACAGTTCCTCGCGCGGTCTGGTAAGCCCTATCTTTATTATATTGAACGGACGGCTCTTGGCACTGCCGCGTCGCAGTGAAGTGTAGGTGCCGCCTGTCATTCTGCATACCTCGAGCGCGTGAAGGACACGTTTGGGATTGTGCCGGTCAACTATTCTGCTGTACTCGGGATCCAGTTCCTCAAGCAGACTGAACATCCCGTCAAGTCCCTTCTCCCCATACTGAAGCATGATCTGTGACCTGACTTCCGGAGTGATGGTCGGAATGTCGTCAATACCTTTGCACAGAGCGTCGATGTACATCATCGAGCCTCCCGCTACAATCAGCGTGTCATGTGTCTGGAACAGCTCTGAGATGAGCCTCATGGCATCTTCCTCGTATCTGGCGGCGCTATAGTACTCATCCAGTCCGAGTGTTCCGACAAAATAGTGCCTTACCTGCTTCCGTTGGCTTTCCGTAGGGGCTGCCGTACCTATCGGGATATCCGCGTACATCTGTCGGGAATCGGCGGATATGACAGGGCTGTGAAACAATCCGGCGAGGGAAAGGCACAATTCCGTCTTTCCTACGCCGGTAGGTCCGAGAATAACTACGAGGTTCTTGTCAGTAGAGGTCATCAATGGAGTCAAGACTGACTGTTTCCGCTCCACTATCTCCCATGTCAAATCCGTCAGCATCGAGGTCGTCCTCGTTGAAGCCCTCGTCACCGTAGAACGTCTCTCCCGTGTCGATGCTCTGAGTCTTGGCAAACTCCTCAAAATCGATGGTCTGCTTCGGAGCTTTGCCTCCGCGGCGTGAGCATACGGGAGACTCCTGCCTGCCGCTTGTGATTTCCTTCAGTTCGATGAAGAAACAGCGTTCTGCCAGAGGATCGAACACGTACAGCAGGCGCTGGCCCTCGTCCTCGACGAACTCGCTGATGCGTGTGCTCTCCATCACCCAGCTGTCCTCATCGGAACGCGTGCGCATTTCCTGAAGCGTAATCTCCTCGTTCTTCTCCCAGTTGTCCTCACAGATGAAGAATGAGGTCATCTGGTCGTCAGGATAGTTCACTGAGTCAAGGATTGCCTTGTGAAAGTCCAGAAAACTGGCTTCCGAATCAATCTTTATCTCACGGAAGAAATCGTCTTCCTCGTCCGATACCAATATGAATCTGTAAATCATATCTCTCTATGTGTGATTTGTGATCAGTCTCTGATAATGCCTCTGTCTGACTTTTCGATGAAGTCTATGATGTACCGTACCTCTTCGCATTCAGCCATCGGTTCCTTCTTCAGCGCTTCAAGCGCCTGTGCCACATTCATTCCGCTCTGATAGATGATGCGGTATGCCGAGTGGATGTTGTCTATCTGCTCTCTTGTATAGCCGTGCCTGCGCAGTCCCACGAGATTGATTCCGGAAAATGAAATCGGCTCTCTGGCTGCGATGACGAACGGAGGCACATCCTTTGAAGTACGGCTTCCGCCCTGAATCATCACATGTCCGCCAATGTGACAGAACTGATGGATGAGGACGGTCGAACTGATGATGGCCGAGTCGTCAATGACCACTTCGCCAGCCACCTTAGTCTGGTTGCCGATGATGCAGTTGCTGCCGATGACGCAGTCGTGGGCAATGTGTACACCCTCCATCAGAAGATTGCCTGAACCCACGATAGTGGTACCCTTCGATGCCGTTCCGCGGTTTATAGTGACGTTCTCCCGTATGCGGTTGTTGTCACCTATGACAGCTGTGGTCTCTTCACCGACGAACTTCAGATCCTGGGGAATTGCGCCTATCACCGCTCCGGGGAAGACCTGGTTGCCGCGTCCCATCCGTGTACCGTACAACACTGTTGATTGCGGCATGAGTACGCACCCGTCACCGATTGTCACATTCTTGTCCACGTAGCAGAAAGGACCTATCTCAACGTCGCTGCCAATCTGTGCGGCAGGATCTACATATGCTAACGGACTAATCATTGTTCTGTTCCTTTAATGTCATTTGTACCATGAATTCAGCTTCGGCCACAAGAGTGTCGCCCACAAAGCTGTATCCCTTCAGTGTGAGAATGCCGTGTCTCAGCGGAGTCGTGCGGATGACGCGCATCATGAGCGTGTCCCCGGGAACCACTGCCTGACGGAACTTGGCATTGTCTATCTTCATTATCACGGCGTTGTACAGCTGCGGGGTGTTGGTGTACCGCAGTGCCAGCGTCCCTCCGAGCTGTGCCATTGCTTCAAGAATCAGGACTCCAGGCATAATCGGACGGTCCGGAAAATGCCCCGTGAAGAACGGCTCGTCTCCTGTGACGTTCTTGATACCTTCGGCGTACAGCTCCGTCAGTGTGATGACCCTGTCGAGAAGCAGGAACGGATAACGCTGGGGAAGCGCCGTCTTGATCTGCTCCAGGTCCATGACCGGCTTGACTGAAGGATTGTACTTGGGTGGCTGAGTGTCGCTGAGTTTGATGTTCTTGCGTATGATGCGCGCGAACTTGTTGTTGATCGTATGTCCCGGCCTTGTGGCGATGATGCGACCCTTGATAGGCTTGCCGATGAGCGCCAGGTCACCGATGATGTCCAGCAGCTTGTGGCGTGCCGGTTCGTTCGCCCATGTCAGCGGCTTGTGCATGATATAGCCGCGCTTTGTGGCATCCATCTTCGGCACATTCATTATTTCCGCCAGCTTGTCGAAACGTTCCTGAGGCATCTCGTTCTCGTATATCACAATCGCGTTGTCCAGATCACCGCCCTTGATGAGACCGGCCCCGAGCAGCGGCTCTATCTCGCGGACGAACACGAATGTCCTGCTGCTTGCAATCTCTTCCGGAAAGTCCTCCATATTCTCCAGCGAAGCATACTGGTTGCTGAGAACCTCAGAGTTGAACGATATGAGCACATTCACGCTGAATGTGTCATCCGGAAGCAGGATTATCGACGAGCCTGTCTGCTCATCGTGTATCTCCACCTTGGATGTTACGGCATAATAGTCCTTCAGAGCATCCTGCTCCTTGATTCCGACCCTTCTGATGTTCTCGACATAGTAGATGGAACTGCCGTCGAGAATCGGGAACTCAGGTCCGCTCACCTCAATGTGGCAGTTGTCGATTCCGGCTGCATAGAGCGCCGCCATGGCATGCTCCACCGTGCTGACCTTGATATTGCCCTTGCACAGCACCGTGCCGCGCATCGTATCCTTCACGTTCTCTGCAACTGCGTCAATGACCGGTCTGCTGTCCAGATCCATACGCTCTATCTTGTATCCGTAATCTACGGGCGCAGGCTTGAAAGTCACTGTGAGGTCAAGCCCTGTATGAAGTCCTTTCCCGCTGAGGGAGAAACTGTCCTTTAATGTCTTCTGTCTGTACATCATCTGTTATTTTCCTGCCAGTTCTGCCTTGAGCTCCCGTACCTCGTCCCTGAGCGAGAGAAGCTCCTTGTATATGTCCGGTAGCTGCTTGACCAGTACCGATGAACGCATGTAATTGGAATAGTCCATTGCCGGTGTGCCCATCCTGTTGCTTCCGGACTTGACATTGCCCAGAATGCCGCTCTGTGCTCCCACCTTCACCTGGTCACCTATCCTGATGTGTCCGGAGATACCGCACTGACCGCCTATCATGCACCAGGAACCGACTTTTGCCGAACCTGCGATACCGCTCTGGGCCGACATGACGGTGTTCTCGCCAATCTCCACATTGTGTGCCACCTGGATGAGATTGTCCAGCTTGACACCCTTGCGGATGATGGTCTGTCCCATTGTGGAACGGTCCACGCAGGTGTTGGCACCAAGCTCGACATCATCCTCGATGAGCACCGAACCGATCTGCGGAATCTTGTCGTAGCCGTTCGCCCCGGGCGCGAAGCCGAAGCCGTCGGCTCCGATTACACAGCCTGCGTGGATGATGCATCTGTTACCGATCCGGCATCCGTAATAGACTGTCACGCTGGGGTAGATGATGCACCTGTCACCGACTTTGGCACCGCTGCCAATCGTGACGCTAGGGTAAATCTGCGTGCCGTCACCTATCACTGCGCCGTCCTCGATTGTGACGAAGGGACCGATATAGACATCCTGTCCGATGACGGCCTTCTCCGAAATGCAGGCCAGCGGACTGATGCCCTTTCTGGCTGGCTTCATCGAATCGTACAGTGCCAGAAGCTTTGCAATGCATTCGTACGCATTGTCCACCCTGACCATAGTGGCTTCAACAGGACGCGCGGGCGTGAAATCCCTGTTGACAAGCACTACGCTGGAACGGGTCTCGTATAGGTAGTGGTCATATTTCGGATTGGCGAGAAAAGAGAGGGCACCTGGTACTCCTTCTTCAATCTTTGCAAATGTATTGACGGCGGCCAGTTCGTTTCCGACCACCTCTCCGTGCAGGAACTCTGCTATCTGCTTTGCTGTAAATTCCATATTGTGCAATAATCAGACAAAGTTACAAAAAAAAGTCAAATATGAGCGGCCATTTGCCCCTGAACCTTCAGCGCCTCCGCCCGTGCAGCTTCTGCAAATGATTCGGAGCTGTCGGCGTAGATGATGGCGCGGCTGCTGTTCACGATGAGCCCGCAATGATCGTTCAGACCGTATCTGCATACCTCGTCCAGCGAGCCTCCCTGCGCTCCTATGCCTGGTACAAGCAGGAAATTGTCCGGAATTATGCGCCTGATGTCCCCGAGCATGTCGGCACGTGTGGCACCGACGACGTACATCATGTTGTCGGGAGTGCCGTTCCACTGCTCTCGTGAAGTTCGTATGACCTTCTGGTAGAGACGTTCACCGGAATCGGAAACGATGTTCTGGAAGTCCGCGGAACCCTTGTTGGATGTCAGTGCCAGAAGAATGACCCATTTCCCGTCATATCCGAGGAACGGGGTGACGCTGTCGCTTCCCATGTACGGAGCCACGGTAACGGCATCGAAGTCCATCTGCTCGAAGAAAGTGCGGGCGTACATGCCGGACGTGTTGCCGATATCTCCGCGCTTCGCATCAGCGATTATGAACTGGTCCGGGTATCTGCTGCGGATATATTCCACCGTACTTTCCAGACTGCGCAGCCCCTGCCAGCCTGCAGCCTCGTAGAATGCGAGGTTCGGCTTGTAGGCGATACAGAGATCGGCCGTCGAGTCGATGATGGATCTGTTGAAACTGAAAATGGGGTCCTCCTCACTGAGCAGGTGCTGCGGAATTTTTCTGATGTCCGTGTCCAGACCTACGCACAGGAATGATTTCTTCCTGAGGATGTTTCCGTAAATGTCTTCTCTTGTCATACCTCGTACAAATCTTTCTTACAAATCTTTCTTACAGCTCGCTCTCCTTCAGACGTTCTGCATTCTCGGCTACCGACAGGTGGTCGATGCAGTCCTGTATGTCTCCGTCCATGAAGGCTGGAAGATTATATATGGTGTAGTTGATGCGGTGGTCGGTGATGCGTCCCTGCGGAAAATTGTAGGTCCGTATCTTGGCCGAACGGTCACCCGTGGATACCATAGTCTTCCTCTTGGCTGATATGTCGTCAATATATTTCTGATGTTCGCGGTCGTAAATCATCGTCCGGAGCCGCGACAGGGCGCGTTCCTTGTTCTTGGGCTGGTCGCGCGTCTCGGTACACTCGATGAGAATCTCCTCGACAGCTCCCGTATTGGGGTTCTTCCAGTTGTAGCGCAGCCTGACACCGGACTCCACCTTGTTGACGTTCTGGCCGCCGGCGCCGCTGCTCCGGAAGGTGTCCCACTTGATCTCACCTTCGTTGATCTGAACCTCGAAGGCATCCGCCTCGGGCAGAACGGCTACTGTGGCGGCTGATGTATGAATGCGTCCCTGAGTCTCGGTGACGGGTACCCTCTGTACGCGGTGTACGCCCGATTCGTATTTCAGAGTACCATAGACCTTGTCGCCCGACACGGTGAAGATGATCTCCTTGTAGCCTCCTGAAGCTCCCTCCGAACATGAAGATACCGCCAGCTTCCATCCTTTGGCCTCGCAGTACTTCGAATACATCCGGAACAGGTCACCTGCGAACAGGGCGGCTTCATCACCTCCCGTGCCGCCTCTGATTTCCATCACGACATCCTTCTCGTCCTGAGGGTCGGCGGGGACAAGCATCATTTGAATGGACTCTTCGAGCTGATGGAGCAGTTCCGTGTCTGCGTCTATCTCCTCACGCGCCATCTGCCGCATGTCGGGGTCGCTTTCCGCAGAGAACAGCTCGCGTGCTTCTGCAAGATTGCGGACCGTGCGGAGGTACTCGTCGCGCGCTTTCAGCACGGGTTCAAGTTCGTGATATTCACGGTTGAGCCTGACGTAGCGCTTCATGTCGGCAATGACTGCCGGGTCCGTGATAAGCAGACCTATTTCCTGGAACCGCGCCTCCAGTCCGTCAAGTTTCTCTATCAGTTTGTCACCAGTCATGGGCGGACAGCTCTCTTAGTATTCAAATGTCCCGAACTCGGAACGGATAGTCAGACGGCTCCTGTCGCATGGCTCGATGCGTCCCACAATCTGAGCGTCGATATTGAAGCTGCGGCTGATTGCGATGACCCTGTCTGCATATTCCTGCGGCAGATACACCTCGAAACGGTGTCCCATGTTGAACACCTTGTACATCTCGGCCCAGTCCGTACCGCTCTGCTCGTGAATGGTGCGGAAGAGAGGCGGGATGGGGAAGAGGTTGTCCTTGATGACATGGACGTTCTCCACGAAATGCATGATCTTGGTCTGTGCTCCGCCGGAGCAGTGAATCATGCCGTGGATGTGCGGGCGCAGCTCGTCCAGCAGCTTCCGTACCACCGGCGCATAGGTGCGGGTGGGGGAAAGAACCAGCTTTCCTGCATTGACAGGCGAACCGTCCACGCTGTCCGTGAGCCGGAGCGCTCCCGAGTAAACCAGCTCTTCCGGAACGGCCTTGTCGAATGTCTCCGGATATTTCTCAGCGAGATATTTGGAGAATACGTCATGACGTGCGCTGGTCAGTCCGTTGCTGCCCATTCCTCCGTTGTACTCCTTCTCGTATGTAGCCTGCCCTGATGATGACAGTCCGACGATGACATCTCCCGGACGGATATTGCCGTTGTCGATGACATCGCTGCGCTTCATGCGGCATGTGACAGTGCTGTCCACAATGATAGTGCGGACCAGGTCGCCGACGTCGGCGGTCTCTCCGCCTGTGGGCCATGCTCCTACGCCCATTCCGCGCAGTTCCTCCAGAAGTTCGTCCGTTCCGTTGATTATGGAGCTGATGACTTCGCCAGGCACGAGATTCTTGTTGCGGCCGATAGTGGAACTTACCAGAATGCCGTCAGTGGCTCCTACGCACAGCAGGTCATCGATGTTCATTATCAAAGCATCCTGCGCAATGCCCTTCCACACCGAGAGGTCTCCGGTCTCCTTCCAGTAGGCGTATGCCAGGGAGGACTTGGTGCCGGCACCGTCCGCATGCATGATGTTGCAGTACTCAGGGTCTCCGCCGAGGATGTCCGGGATTATCTTGCAGAATGCCTTCGGGAAAATACCCTTGTCAATGTTCTTGATAGCGTTGTGAACATCCTCCTTGGAAGCGCTCACACCGCGTTTCATGTATCTTTCGTCCATTTCGTACACTTTAGAATTCTACAACAGGAGCTTTCTCAGTACCCTCTTCGGCCTCGAAATACGGCTTCCTGTCAAAACCGAGCACCGATGCGAACAGGCTGTTCGGGAATTTGCGGATATAGGTGTTGTAATCAGCTGCGGTGTCGTTGAAGTTGCGGCGTTCCACTGCAATGCGGTTCTCCGTACCCTCCAGCTGTGACTGCAGCTCCTTGAAATTCTCGTTGGCCTTTAGGTCGGGGTAGGCCTCGCCGATGGCAATCAGACGGCTCAGAGCTCCTCCGATCTCATCCTGTGCCTTCTGGAACTCCTTCATCTGCTCCTCCGTAAGATTCTCTGCATTGATAGTGATGCCGGTAGCTCTGGTGCGTGCATCCACAACATTCTGAAGCGTCTCGCTCTCATGCTCGGCGTAACCCCTGACGGTGTTTACCAGATTCGGAATCAGGTCGGCACGGCGCTGATACTGACTTTCCACGTTGCTCCACGCCTTGGAGACAGCCTCCTGTCTGGATACCATGGAGTTGTTTATTTTTACACCCCACAATACGATGGCAGCGATTACCGCTATCCAGATGATACTTTTCTTCATTTTCATATCTTTTTAAATAATAATTCCATATTAAAAATGCGAACCGGCTCCTCCGCCTCCGAAATGGCCGCCTCCATAGGAACCTCCGATGTGTCCTCCGCCGAACGAACCACCACCGAACGAGCCTCCGCCTCCGATGTGTCCTCCGCCGGAGTCGGTGCATTTGTTGGTCGTGTGCATGCGGTCCAGCCTGTGATGGCAGTTCTTGCATTCGTAGGTGACCTGTCTGACCCTCTTGTAGCGGTTGTCCAGCAACGTGACGCACTGGACGGGCTTCAGTGTCAGCTTATGGCAATTGGGACATCTTCTCTGGCGTCTGTCGCTCCAGACTCCAGCCACGATGAGCAGACCGAAGATACCCAGGACAGAGAGCAGTCCCGCTATCAAGCCGTCATCCTCTTCCTCTTCAAGAAAGCCGTCATTGGACAGATAGCCCTGAATGGCCTGGGCTCCTGCCATCATGCCGTCATCCCAGTCGCCATCCTTGAAGAACGGATTCATGTATTTCTCCTGAATGCGGCGGCATATCGCATCCGGCAGCATGCCTTCAATGCCGTAGCCGGTCACGAACTGTATGCATCGCTGCGCAGTACTGAGCAGAATGACGAGTCCGTTGTCGTGCTCAGACTGGCCGACTCCGTTCCTTTCACCCATCTGTATCGCAAACTCAAAACAGTCGGCCGGGTCAATCTCTCCGAGAACCGCAACCATTGCCTGAATGCCCGTCGAGTCCTCTATGGCGCGGAAAACCCTGTCTATCTCGGCCACCGCTTCCTCCGACAGAATCCCGTCAGGGTTGCAGACGTATCTGTCCCTGTCCTCAATATGGGCGACAGGCACTGATGACGGGGTCCACACCGTAGCGGCGAGTGACATCGCCGACATGAGGAATGCTATGGCTGTGACAAGATATTTCATTCGCTATATTTCATTCATTCCAGATTTTCCAGGCTTCCTCCGCCTGATACCTGAGCATTTCCGAACCGTTCCTGACAGTCGCGCCGTGCTCGTCACCCTTCTTCATGAACAGGGTGACGTCCGGATTATATACCAGATCGAACATGATATGGTCCTGCGTGATGTATGCGTACGGAATGTCAGGACACTGGTCCGTCTGCGGCGCAGTGCCGAGCGGAGTGCAGTTCACTATCAGCCGGTGTGCCTCCATGACGGAAGGGGAGAGCTCGTAGTATCCCATGATTTCAAAATTGGACGAGCGCGATACCACGTCATACTCCAGGCCCATGGATTTGAGGGCATGGCAGACCGCTTTGGACGCTCCGCCTGTACCCAGTACGAGAGCCTTGACCGGAGTGTCCGGCAGTATCGGCTCCAAGGCACGCCGGAAGCCGTATGTGTCGGTGTTGAAGCCTACCAGCTCGACCCGGCCTTCGCTGCGCACGATCTTGATGACGTTGACGGCACCTATCTCTGCGGCAGTCCCGTCCAGACGGTCCAGATACTGGATGACATCGGTCTTGTACGGACAGGTTACATTCAGACCGCAGATACGGGAATCCTGCTCGACGAGCCTTCTGACATCGCCTGCATCCTCCAGCTCGAAATTGCAGTAGTCGGCAGAAATGCCTTCCTCCCTGAATTTCTTCTTGAACATTATCATCGAACGGGAATGTCCGAGCGGCTTGCCTATGAGACCATAGACAGCTTTCACACCGTTGCGCGGAACAGTGCCGTATGC
>JAKSIW010000043.1 GCA_024398555.1 Bacteroidaceae bacterium
GAGGACCTCATGATTATGAATCATGCGCTCTAACCAGCTGAGCTATCCCGCCATCATTGCTTAAGCGGGTGCAAAGATAATATGCTGTTTCGTTATCTGCAATATTTTTTGCGTATTTATTTCCACGCGGATGCTCCGACGGGCAGGTTATTGTGGAAATTGAGTGAAAAATCTCCTTACAATATTGCTTTTTTGAATTGATTTGCTTTACTTTGCAAAAGTCGCAGTCGGGATGAGCGACTGACGTGAATGGTTAAGGACACTGTTTATGGCTAACGATAGAAATACTGCTGCAATGGAGAAGGTTGTGCTTGAATATCCTTTGAACTCTACTTCCGTTCCGATGATCTGGAATGCAATTGCCACAGCCCCCGGGCTTGAGTCCTGGTTCGCTGACAGCGTGACCATGAATGGCAAGACATTTGTTTTCTCATGGGGGAAACACGAGAGCCGCACCGCAGACATGATCAACTGCCGCCAGAATACATACGTGCGTTTCCATTGGCATGACGAGGATACATCCGCCTTCTTTGAATTGCGCATCACGAAGAACAATCTGACCGGTAAGTACACTCTCGAGATCACTGATTTTGCAGTTCCCGGTGAGAGCGATGACGTCAGAAGTCTCTGGGATTCCTCAATAGAAGCTCTGCACAGGTGCGGCATCTGACCTGCATCTCAGGCCAGCTCTCATATTTCACTCTCTCTACACGATTTTATCGCCATATTTCCTTAACTTTGCAGTTTGGTGCGCGGACTGCATATGTTAAGAATCAAGAAATTCGACATATTTATCATCAAGAGCTTTCTCCTGCTGATGGGAGGCACATTCTTCATCTGCCTGTTTATACTTCTGATGGATGTGCTCTGGCTCTACGTCGATGAAATGGTCGGAAAGGGACTTTCGCTTGGCGTACTGGCAAAATTCTTCTATTACGCCGCTCTCACAATGGTTCCGATGGCACTGCCGCTGTCTGTGCTTCTGGCCTCGCTGATTACTTTCGGCAACTTCGGCGAGAGGTGCGAGCTGATCGCAATGAAGACTGCGGGAATATCTCTTCTGCGTGTGATGAGACCTCTTATCATACTGTGCACGATACTTGCCGGAGTCTCATTCTATTTCCAGAACGTTGCCGGTCCGAATGCCTCCCGCAAGATGTTCACGCTCATTTATTCCATGCAGCAGAAATCTCCCGAGCTGGAGATACCGGAAGGCTCTTTCTACGACCAGATAGCCGGATACAATCTATATGTCAGACACAAGGACTCCAAGACCGGATGGCTGTATGATCTGACGATTTACGATCTGAGCAGGGGATTTGATGAAATCCGTGTCATTGCCGCTGATTCCGGCAGGCTTGAGACTACGGCGGACAAGAACCATCTGTATCTCCATATCTACTCCGGAGAGCAGTTCGAGAACATGCAGGCTCAGAGGATGGACAGGAAGAACAATCCATACCGCAGGGAACTGTTTGCAGAAAAGCATCTTCTGATTGATTTCAATACGGATTTCAATATGGTGGATGAGGAACTGCTCAGTTCGCAGGCCGCAACCAAGAATATGGCAAGGATAAAGCATGACATCGATTCCCTGTCCCTGAAGCAGGATAGTCTGGGCCTGGGTAACATGTATGACTATCTCGCGTCATTTCCCGCCCGGTTCTCAGCCAAGGACAGTGCGCTCATAGCCTCCAGCCCGTCTGCGGTCATGAATGTGGACAGCGTATATCGCAGTCTGTCACGTTCAAGCCAGCTGGACTATCGTAATGAAATCAGAGCCAGCATCCAGGGGCTCATGAGCGATCTTTCGTTCAAGGGAAATGCCATGTATAACGCTGACAAGACGATACGCAAGCATTGGGTGGAATGGATGAAGAAGATTACCCTCTGTCTGTCCGTGCTGATATTCTTCTTCATAGGAGCTCCTCTGGGAGCTATTATAAGAAAGGGCGGTCTCGGAGTGCCTGTGATTGTGTCGGTGCTGACATTCCTGCTGTACTATCTGACATCAGGAGCGGGAGAGAAGATGTTCAAGGAAGGGTCCTGGGGAATGATAGGCTGCTGGCTAGGCATCATCATACTGGCTCCGCTGAGTGCCTTTTTCACAATATGCGCCAATAAGGACTCGTCGGTGTTCAATCTGGATGCCTACAAGGAGTTCTTCAGGTACTGGTTCGGTGGCAAAGTGAACAGGAATATCGTTTACAAGGATGTGGTGATAGATGATCCTGACAAGATGAGGTGTGCCGCTATGGCGGAAGACATAGAGTCGTTGTCAGGTGTTATTCTGGAAGGACGCAGGATAGGCCGGATGCCGGATTATATCAGACTGTTCTTCTCGGATTATGAGGAAAGACAGCTTCGTGAAGTGACTGATGAGACGGAACGTCTCGTGGAGGAACTGGCAAACAGCCGCGATCAGGTGGAACTGGAACTTCTTAACAGAATGCCGGTCATACCTGTTTATGCGGTGGAGCCCCCGTTCCAGAACAGAACGGCGAACAGGATAGTGGGCGCGCTTGTGCCTGTGGGCCTTCTTCTGTGGCTCAGGTCATGGCTCTTCTCCAGAAAGATGTCCGGACAGCTTGAGGAACTGAAGCTGGTCGCGGGACGCTTGAAGAGCTATATCCGTACAGGCAGCTATGATGAGTAACTTTAACAAAATACAATAATGGGACAGATTTCTGACCGGGTGATGAGACTTGCCGCTTCTGCGACCTTTGCGATGTCTCAGAAAAGCAGTGAGCTTTCAGCCCAAGGTGTGGATGTTGTAAACATGAGTGTGGGAGAGCCGGATTTCAATACTCCTGACTATGTCAAGGAGGCTGCTATCCGTGCTGTCAATGAGAACTATTCCAGATACTCTCCGGTACCCGGATACATGTCTCTTCGCGATGCCATCATCAATAAGCTGAAGCGTGAGAACGGACTGGAATACGGTCCGTCGCAGATACTGGTATCCACCGGAGCCAAGCAGTCTCTCTGCAACGCAGTCATGACGCTGGTGAATCCCGGCGATGAGGTGGTCCTTCCGTCACCGTGCTGGGTAAGCTATCCGGAAATGGTGAAACTGGCCGGCGGAGTGCCGGTAGTGGTGAAGGCCGGTATCGATCAGGATTTCAAGATTACTCCTGCACAGTTGGAGGAGGCCATCACTCCGAAGACAAAGGTAATCATGCTCTGCTCTCCGTCGAATCCTACGGGTTCGGTTTACAGCCGTCAGGAACTTGAGGGCCTGGCTAAGGTGATTGCCGCACATGATGGTATCTACGTCATTTCCGACGAGATATACGAGCATATCAATTTTATCGGCGGTCATGAGAGCATCGCACAGTTCGCGGAGATAAGGGAGCGTGTCGTAGTTATCAACGGTGTTTCCAAGGCATATGCGATGACCGGATGGAGAATCGGTTTCATGGCTGGTCCGGAATGGCTCGTGAAAGCCTGCGGCAAACTGCAGGGCCAATATACCAGCGGTACTTGTTCCGTTGCCCAGAAGGCTGCTGAAGCTGCATTCAACGGACCGCAGGATGATGTCGAGAAAATGCGCCTGGTATTCCAGAGAAGGAGAGACCTTATTGTATCATTGGCGAAGGAGATTCCTGGATTCGAAGTCAATACACCGCAGGGAGCATTCTATCTCTTCCCAAAGTGCGACTCGTACTTCGGAAAACGGGACGGCGACAGAGTGATCAACAGCGCAGAGGATCTGGCTATGTATCTGCTTGAGGTGGGACATGTGGCAACAGTCGGAGGAACCGCATTCGGTTCACCGGAATGCATCCGTTTCAGCTACGCTACCAGCGATGAGAAGATTGTGGAGGCATTCCGCAGAATCAAAGAGACTCTCGCAAGACTCAAATAAAAAAAGGCATCGTTCAGGATGCCTTCGTATCAAATTAAAAAAGCGCCGTCCGGCGCTTTTTTAATTTATTCACCCGGATGAATTGCCTCAGACGGGCAGACGCTGGCGCAAGTGCCGCAGTCTACGCAGATGTCTGGATTGATTGAATACTTCTCACCCTCGGAAATAGCCTCTGACGGACATTCATCGATGCAGGTTCCGCATGCGATGCAGTCATCACTGATTACATATGCCATAACTGTACAATTTTGAATTATAGTTGTCGCAAAATTACGCCTTTTTCCCGTCGCCTGTCTACAAAGGGGATTCTTTTTGTAAATTTAGAACAGTTCTAAATGCCGATTCTGTTGTGGATGCAGGCCTCATGTATTAATTTTGCGCCCGGATATGAGCAGACTGGGCAACATTTGGAAGAATCCTGACGGCCGTGTGATAACGTTGCTGGCGCTTTGGCTGGCCGTTAACCTGCTTCAGTCCGGTTTCACGGAACTGGCTGATGACGAGGCCTATTATGTAATGTTCGCCGAAAAGTTGGAGTGGGGATATTTCGATCATCCGCCTATGACCGCTCTGCTGATATGGCTTGGCACCCATATCTTCGGCGGCGAGTTCGGTGTCAGGTTTTTTTTCACTCTTCTGCAACCTGCATATCTTTGGATCCTATGGAAACTTGTCCGACCGGAAAGGGCTTCTGCTGAAGACGGCTCGCTGTTTGCCGTAATTGCAGCTGCCACGCTGATGCTTCAGCTCTATGGTTTTTTGGCTGTTCCTGATGCTCCTCTCATGTTCTCTGCATCGCTCTATCTGCTGGCTTTCGACAGATTCTGCAAGTCCGGACGGTATTCCTGGGCCTTTCTTGGTTTTGCCATGGCGCTGATGGCTTACAGCAAGTATCATGGAGCATTGCTGGTGCTTTTCAGCATCTGTGTCAATCCCCGTCTGCTCAGAAGACCCCAGCTATATCTTGCCGGCCTGCTTGCGGCTGTCCTGATAATTCCTCATCTGTTCTGGCAGTACAATCATGACTGGGCTTCTTTCGCATATCATCTGTCAGGCAGGAATGCGACATTCGAATTTTCATATCTGACAGATTACATCGCCAATATGCTGGTGGTTTTCAATCCTCTGCTTGTTCCCGTGTTCTGTCAGGCGTGGCATGAGTCCGAACCGCATGATGAACTCCATCGTACGCTCCGCTGGCTTCCTGTCCTTTTCATCTCTTTCTTCATGCTATCCTCCTGCAGGGGGTATGTGCAGCCTCAGTGGGTAATAGTTGCTTCATTCGGCATTCTGTACGTGATGTTCTGTTACGTGCGAAGCCATCCGCGGACGAGACGCTATGTGATGTGGACCGGACTGATTACGATAGTCCTTGTCATGATTCTTCGCATAGAGATGATGTTCAATCCGCTGGATATCAGATATGAGATATTTGACAATGAAACGTCTTATCCGGCTCTGGCACGGGCCGCAGACGGGAGACCGGTGATATTCAACGGCCATTATGCTGTTGCTGCCAAGTACAGGTATTATGCCGGAGCCGAAGCTTTCTGTGAACCGAAAATCAATTACAGGACTCATCAGTGGCAGTTCCGCGATGATGACAGCCGTTTCGAGGGGCGTGAGGTCCTGGTGATGTGTGATACTGGCGAGATGCCATCTGCTGCTGACAGGGACTCCATTGTCCTGCCGAACGGTGAAGTGTACCATTGGTTCATTGATTCCGGATATCATCCGGTAAGGCTGGTGAATGTGAAGTTTTCTGATATTCCCAAAACTGTCAGGAGCGGGGATGTGCTGGATATGGAGCTGGTGCTTGAAAACCCGTATTCCAGAGAGATTGCCATCGGTGATTCACTTTCTCTGGTCATGGTATGGAAATATGGCAGATTCGACTGCATGGAATATGACATGAAATGCGGTGTGATACTCCCGGCTCATGGAACTGCCGCTATTTCAACGTCTTTCGAACTTCCGACGGAGCTGTCCGGCAGAAAGTATGATGTCGGTTTTGCATTGGAACGCACAGGGTATACCCATTGGTTCAACGGTAAGGCTCTGGGAGTAGAGGTAAAATGAATTGTATGATACACGAGTTCTTCAAATTCTGCATTGTAGGTACTTCCGGACTGGTAGTTGATTTCGGAATTACTTCCCTGTGTAAGGAAAAATTGCATATTTACAAGTATGTGGCGAATGCACTCGGATTTCTGGCTGCAGCCAGCAGCAATTTCATGCTTAACAGATACTGGACTTTTCGCGGAACGTTGGGAGATGCAGGCCGGCAGTATCTGCGCTTCCTGATTATTGCGATGATAGGTCTTGCAATCAACAGTCTGGTTATTTATATCCTGCATGACCGCAGAGGAAGGGGGTTCTACTTTTCAAAAATCTGTGCTACGGCCATTGTTACTTTCTGGAACTTCTTCATGAATTATTTCTTTAATTTCTGACGCCTGCAATAACATCCGTTACGCAGCGTTATTATATAAGATGAGAAAGTTCCGGTCATATCCTGCTATTCTGACTGCCGTGCTTCTGATGGCGCTGGCGTGCCTGTTTCCATGCCGTACGGAGGCGCAGGAACGGAAGGTCATGAACCGTCCCTACATCGATACGAGGAAGTGGCATTACGGCTTTCTCTTCGGTTTCCATCTGCAGGACATGGATATTGCCAACAATGGCTATGTGTATTCTGATGGAGACAGTCCGGAGGTCTGGTATGCAGATGTCAGCGACTATTCACCGGGCTTCAGTGTCGGAGTGCTTGGAGAATGGAAAATCAATGACTGGCTCTCGTTCCGCCTGGTGCCGACACTGCATTTCGGAGACAAATCCATCATCTTCCGTGACTGGAATTCAGGGCAGGAAACCAAGCAGCTGATGAAATCGACCTATCTCTCAGTCCCGCTTGACCTGAAGGTGAGCGCACCTCGCTTCAACAATTTCCGTCCGTATGTCATGGCCGGCTTCAGCCCGATGGCCGATCTGACGGTCAAGGAGGAGAAGGAGATGCTGGTCAACCGCTTCGACGGAATGCTGGAAGTGGGAATTGGACTGGACCTGTACTATCCGTATTTCAAATTCATACCCGAACTGAAATTCTGCTTCGGTCTGTCGGACATTCTTGTCAGGGACAGGTCTGATCTGGTCGATAAGACGCTTCTCAAATATACGGACTCCATTAACAGCGCGCATAACAGAATGATTGTACTGACGTTCTATTTCGAGTGACGGCTGTACTGTTTTTACGAAAAGCTGTTGAAAACTTGCCTGTTTCAAATATTTTGAGTTACTTTGCGCCACTCAATCGCAATCGCTGTCACAGGAAGAGTAACTTGATATGTTGCGCGGGAGTCTAAACTATTTAAAATCAAAACAATGGATTTTATTAAAATCGCTGAGGAAGCGTTTGCCACCGGTAAGGAAGGCAAATTCCCAAAGTTCAAGTCTGGTGACACCATTACAGTTGCCTATCGTATTGTCGAGGGTAACAAGGAGCGTGTCCAGCTGTACCGTGGTGTAGTCATCAAGATCTGCGGACACGGTGACAACCGTCGTTTTACAGTTCGCAAGATGTCCGGAACTGTAGGTGTAGAGCGTATTTTCCCTATCAACTCACCGGCTATTGACAGCATTGAGGTCAACAAGATCGGTAAGGTACGTCGTGCAAAGCTGTACTATCTGCGTCAGCTCACTGGCAAGAAGGCACGTATCCGCGAGAAGAGAGTGAACTCATAATCCTTTTCAGGGATTTGAAAAGCGGCTTCCATTTCGGTTGCCGCTTTTTTTATGCCCTCAGTTTTCCTGTCCTATTCACTGAGAATGCCGTCCCGTATCTGTACGGTACGGTCTGTCAGTCCGGCGAGTCCTTCGTCGTGCGTGATGATTACAAATGTCTGGCCCAACTTGTCTCTCAGGCTGAAAAACAGCTTGTGAAGCTCCTCCTTGCTGTGGCTGTCCAGGCTTCCTGACGGCTCGTCGGCAAGAATGACATCAGGCTCGTTGACGAGGGCTCTGGCAACGGCAATCCTTTGCTTCTCGCCTCCGGACAACTGTGACGGCTTGTGGGAACTCCTCTCGGAAAGTCCCATCATTTTCAGTAGTTCTGATGCGCGGGCCTCGGCTGTGCTGCGGGCGTTTCCTGCAATGAGTGAAGGTATCATGATGTTTTCCAGTGCGGTGAATTCCGGAAGAAGCTGATGAAACTGGAAGACGAAGCCGATGTGCCCGGCCCTGAATGCAGCCAGTTTCTTTTCTCCAAGACTGAATATGTCGGTGCCGTTGTATGTGACACGCCCGGAATCCGGTTTGTCGAGCGAGCCCATAATCTGGAGCAGGGTCGTCTTTCCGGCACCGCTGGGGCCTACAATACTTACAATCTCTCCGTTCTCTATCTCCAGATTGATTCCTTTCAGAACTTTCAGTTCACCGAAACTTTTGGTGATGCCTTCCAACTTGATCATGATTCGCCTGTTTGAATCACAAAAATAACTAATTTTGCAACGTTTTAAAACATTCTGACATGAGAGTAGCAATTGTCGGCGCAAGCGGTGCTGTGGGACAGGAGTTCCTGAAAGTGCTTGATCAGCGCAACTTTCCGATTGACGAGTTAGTTCTGTTCGGCTCTTCACGAAGTGCAGGGTCTGAGTTTTCTTTTCGTGGCAGGCAGCATAAGGTGAAGCTGCTGCAGCACAATGATGATTTCAAGGATATTGATATCGCGTTTGTCTCTGCCGGCGGCGGCACATCCGAGGAGTATGCGGAGACGATAACCAGGTACGGTACGATAATGATTGACAATTCAAGCGCATTCAGAATGGACGAAAAGGTACCTCTGGTGGTTCCTGAGGTGAATCCGGAAGACGCTCTGGTCCGTCCGAAAGGCATAATTGCCAATCCGAACTGTTCCACAATTATGATGATAGTCGCCCTGAAGGCGCTGAATGATCTCTCCAAGGTGACCAATGTCCAGGTCTCCACATATCAGGCTGCGAGCGGGGCTGGTGCTGCGGCAATGGCCGAGCTGGAAAACCAGTACAGACAGGCTCTGTCGGGCGAACCTGTAAAAGTGGAAAAATTCGCACATCAGTTGGCCTTTAACCTGATTCCGCACATCGATGTGTTCAAGCCGAGCGGCTATACGAAGGAGGAGGAAAAGATGTACTATGAGACCAGAAAAATGTTCCATTCCGACATTAATGTGAGCGCCACCTGTGTGCGCGTTCCTGCACTGAGGTGCCACTCCGAAGCAATATGGGCGGAGACTGAGCGCCCGCTTTCTCTTGAGGAGGTATATGCCGCGTTCAATCACGGCGAGGGGCTTGTGGTGATGGATAATCCCGACAACAAGGAGTATCCCATGCCTCTCTTCCTGTCCGGTACCGATGAGGTGTATGTCGGACGTGTCAGGAAGGATATCGCCAATCCGAACGTAACTGTCTTCTGGGTGGTCGGAGACCAGATCCGCAAGGGTGCTGCACTTAACGCCGTGCAGATTGCCGAGTATCTTCTGACTCATGACAAACGCTTCCTGAAGGAATAGAATTTATTTTACATATCTGATTATTTGACTATCTCTGCGGGTCTGCACAATTCAGACTCGCAGAGATTTTTTTACGGCTGACTGAAACGAAGATTCAAAAAATCAGATGTTTTCATTGTCGTTTCGAATAAAGTTGGTATCTTTGCGGGCCAAAAATCGACAAACTATTATATTATTATATTATTTAAAAACAAAACAACATGCCAACAATTCAGCAGTTAGTGAGGAATGGCCGTCAGGTGCTCGAGGATAAGAGCAAGTCACCTGCACTGGATTCATGCCCGCAGAGAAGAGGCGTTTGCGTAAGAGTTTACACAACTACGCCTAAGAAGCCTAACTCAGCAATGAGAAAGGTCGCACGTGTCCGTCTGACAAACCAGAAGGAAGTCAACTCGTACATCCCGGGTGAGGGACATAACCTCCAGGAGCACTCAATCGTGCTTGTCCGTGGCGGTCGTGTCAAGGATCTCCCAGGCGTACGTTACCACATCGTCCGCGGTACCCTTGATACCGCCGGTGTTTCAGGCCGTCTGCAGAGAAGGTCCAAGTATGGTGCCAAGCGCCCGAAGGCAGCTAAGAAGTAATTGTCCAACAGTTTTGGTTTGATACTAAGGTTGAGTAAATGTCCTGACGAGGACGTTGAAGAACAGAAAGAATCACAGCCCGAACAAAACTTTAAAGAAAAATGAGAAAAGCAAAACCAAAGAAACGTATCATTCTGCCGGATCCGGTATTCGGTGACGTTTCAGTGACCAAGTTCGTCAATCATCTTATGTATGACGGCAAGAAGAACACTTCATTCGAGATTTTCTACGAGAGCCTTGAGAAGGTGAAGGGCAAACTTCCAAACGAGGAAATGTCCGCTCTTGAAATCTGGAAGAAGGCTCTGGACAACATCACTCCTCAGGTTGAGGTCAAGTCAAAGCGTATCGGTGGTGCCACATTCCAGGTTCCTACTGAGATCAGAGCTGACCGCAAGGAGTCCATTTCTATGAAGAATATGATTTCCTACGCACGCAAGCGCGGAGGAAAGTCAATGTCTGACAAGCTTTCAGCAGAGATTGTTGATGCATTCAACAGCACCGGCGGCGCATTCAAGCGCAAGGAGGATATGCATCGTATGGCTGAGGCTAACCGTGCATTCGCACACTTCAGATTCTAATATTCGGAAGAGTTCGTAAGATGGCAGATCAGAATTTACATATGACGCGTAATATCGGCATCATGGCTCACATCGATGCCGGTAAGACTACTACGTCAGAGCGAATTCTGTATTACACCGGTCTCATTCACAAGATCGGTGAGGTGCATGACGGTTCCGCTACCATGGACTGGATGGTTCAAGAGCAGGAACGTGGCATCACAATCACATCTGCAGCCGTCACAACCAGTTGGAAGTGGAAGGACGAACTCTATAGAATAAATCTTATTGACACTCCGGGGCATGTGGATTTCACAGCCGAGGTCGAGCGCTCCCTGAGGGTGCTCGATGGAGCCATTGCGGTATTCTGTGCGGTCGGTGGCGTTCAGCCGCAGTCCGAGACCGTGTGGCGTCAGGCTGACAAATACGGTGTGCCCCGTGTGGCTTATGTAAACAAGATGGACCGTACCGGCGCGGACTTTTACAATGTCCTCACTCAGATGAAGGACATGCTGAAGGCCAATCCGTGTCCGGTAGCAATCCCTGTCGGAGCAGAAGAGAACTTCAAGGGCGTCATAGACCTTATTAATATGAAGGCCGTAATCTGGAAGGATGAGACGCTTGGAGCGGAATTCGATATCACCGACATCCCTTCGGATATGGCTGATGAGGCCGCAAACTGGCGGGAAAAGATGATTGAGAACGCTGCAGAGTTCGACGATGTCATGATGGAGAAGTACCTGGAAGATCCGGATTCAATCACTGAAGCTGAGATTCTTGCCGCATTGCGCAAGGGTACTCTCTGCCGTGGTCTCGTGCCGGTTGTCTGCGGTTCATCTTTCAGAAACAAGGGCGTTCAGACGCTGCTCGACTGTGTCTGTGCATTCCTTCCCTCTCCGATTGACTGCGGTGGCGTGGACGGTATCGTTCCGAAGACCGGCGATGAGACTCATCGCGATCCTTCATCGGATGCGCATACCGCTGCCCTGGCATTCAAGATAGCTGTGGATCCATATGTGGGCAAGCTGATTTTCTTCCGCGTGTATTCAGGTTCTGTCAAGGCGGGCAGCGTCATCTTCAATTCCCGTTCAGGGAAGAGGGAGCGTATCACCCACCTTTATCAGATGTACTCCAAGAAGCAGATCCAGGTGGACGAGGTTTCGGCCGGTGATATCGGAGCGGTTGTCGCTCTCAAGGATATCCGTACCGGAGACACTCTCTGCGACGAAGCTGCTCCTATTGCATTGGAGAACATGGATTTTCCGGAACCGGTAATCAGCATAGCCGTTGAGCCTAAGACTGAAAAGGATATGGCCAAGCTTTCTGAAGGTCTGGAACATCTTGCAGAGGAGGATCCGACATTTACGGTGAAAGTGGACGAGGAGAGCGGTCAGATGCTGATTTCCGGTATGGGTGAGCTGCATCTGGACATCATTCTGGACAGACTTCGCCGTGAGTTCGGAGTGGAGTGCAATCAGGGCCGTCCGCAGGTCACCTACAAGGAGGCCGTCCGCGAGACTGTCCGTATTGATGAGGAATACAAGAAGCAGGCTGGAGGCAAGGGCCATTACGCACATATCGTGGTAGAGGTCGGACCTGCCGATCCGGACTGGAAGGGCGGTCTTCAGTTTGTGGATGCCACCAAGGGTGATACATTGCCGAAGGTTTATATGCCTTCTATCGAAAAGGGCTTTGCCAGTTGTCTCAGAAGCGGTGTCCTGCTTGGCTCGCAGATGGAGTCTCTCAAGGTCAGAGTTCTTGACGGAAATGATCATCCTGTTGATTCCGATGCTCTTTGTTTCGAAATATGCGCATCATACGCTTTCAGAAATGCCTGCATCAAGGCCCGCCCGATTCTTCTTGAACCGGTCATGAGTCTTGAAGTGGTGACTCCTGAAGAGTATATGGGTGACGTCATTGCAGACCTGAACCGCAGACGCGGACAGGTGGAAGGTATGGAGACAAGCCATTCCGGAGCAAGAATAATCAAGGCTCTTGTGCCTCTGGCTGAAATGTTCGGCTATGTTACGGCTTTGAGAACTATTACCTCGGGACGCGCTACATCATCCATGTCTTATGAGCGGCATGCTCAGATGACCGACCAGCTGGCTCGCCAGATAGTCGGGGCTCAGGGAGGTGACGCTTCTTTAATTTGAGTGAGTTTTTAGCGGAATGAATAGCAAATGACTCTTATTCAGGACGCGAATATTAATGTATTAATTAAATAAGGTATTATGAGTCAGAAAATCAGAATCAAACTGAAGTCTTACGACCATGATCTGGTCGACAAGTCAGCAGAGAAGATCGTGAAGACTGTCAAGGCTACCGGTGCTGTCGTCAGTGGTCCTATTCCACTGCCTACACACAAGCGTATCTTCACAGTTAACCGTTCTACTTTCGTTAACAAGAAGTCACGTGAACAGTTCCAGCTGTCCGCTTACAAGCGCCTGATTGACATCTACAGCTCAACAGCAAAGACTGTGGACGCTCTCATGAAGCTTGAACTTCCCAGCGGTGTCGAGGTAGAGATTAAGGTTT
The DNA here is from genome assembly GCA_024398555.1 of Bacteroidaceae bacterium. Classification (GTDB taxonomy): domain Bacteria; phylum Bacteroidota; class Bacteroidia; order Bacteroidales; family Bacteroidaceae; genus Colenecus. The sequence continues at coordinate 13,093 of JAKSIW010000043.1, forward strand.
GATTTTTGTAGGATGTTTTTATTTTTCAGTAACTTAAATTTTATTTGAAATGCCAGGATTATTAGGAAAAAAGATCGGTATGACATCGGTCTTCGGTGCTGATGGAAAGAATGTTCCATGCACCGTTATCGAAGTTGGTCCTTGCGTGGTTACTCAGCTCAAGAGTGTTGAAAAGGATGGTTATGAGGCTGTTCAGCTTGGTTTCGAAGATGCCAAGGAGAAGAACACTTCAGCTCCTCTGATGGGACATTTCAAGAAGGCTGGTGTAACACCGAAGAGACACTTGGCCGAGTTCAAAAATTTTGACAGCGCTCTCAATCTGGGTGATGTCCTGACCGTTGAGTTCTTCAATGATGTCAAGTTCGTTGACGTTGTTGCCGTATCAAAGGGTCATGGCTATCAGGGTGTAGTCAAGAGACACGGATTCGGAGGCGTTGGTCAGCAGACTCACGGTCAGCACAACCGCGGCCGTAAGCCGGGTTCTATTGGTGCTTGTTCATATCCTGCACAGGTATTCAAGGGTATGCGCATGGCAGGTCACATGGGTACGGAGCAGGTCACAACACAGAACCTGCAGATTTTGAAGATTATTCCGGAGCACAATCTGCTTCTTATCAAGGGATCCATTCCGGGATATAAAGGTGCAATCGTTTCAATTCTGAAGTAATGGAAGCTAGCGTATACAATATCAAAGGTGAGGATACTGGCAAGAAGGTCGTTCTGAACGACTCAGTATTTGGCATTGAGCCGAATGATCACGTCATCTATCTGGACGTGAAGCAGTATCTGGCAAATAAGCGTCAGGGTACCCACAAATCAAAGGAGAGAAGCGAGATCAGCGGATCTACCAAGAAACTTGGTCGCCAGAAAGGTGGTGGCGGTGCCCGTCGTGGTGATATCAATTCACCGGTACTCGTAGGTGGTGCCCGCGTTTTCGGTCCGAAGCCACGTGATTACAGCTTCAAACTGAACAAGAAGGTCAAGCAGCTTGCCCGCCGTTCAGCTCTCTCATACAAGGCTCAGGAGAATGCAATTATCGTAATTGAAGACTTCTCAATGGAGGCTCCAAAGACTAAAGAATTTGTAAAAATCTTAAATAATCTTAAGATTTCTGACAAAAAGTCTTTGTTCGTCCTGCCTGAAAGCGACAAAATCGTAACTTTGTCGGCTCGAAATTTGCAGAAGGCTCTGGTCGTCAACGCTCCTTCAGTCAATACTTACAGTATTCTGAACGCTGACGCGCTTGTCGTGACAGAGAAGTCTGTAGAGATTATCAACAGTATGTTAACAAAAGTTGAGGAGGCATAAAGATGAGTTGCATTGTCAAGCCGCTTGTAACTGAGAAGATGAACTCTGTTACAGAGAAGTTCCCGAACAGGTTCGGGTTCGTCGTACTTCCTGATGCCAACAAACTGGAGATCAAGAAGGAAATTGAGAATTTATACAATGTGACTGTTGTCAAAGTGAATACCTGCAACTATTTGGGTAAGGACAAGTCACGTTACACCCGCAAGGGATTTACGAAAGGCCGTACCAACTGGTTCAAGAAGGCTGTCGTAACTCTGAAGGAGGGTGATACGATTGATTTTTATAGCAACATTTAATAGAAATGGCAGTACGTAAATTCAAGCCTACAACCCCAGGTCAAAGGCACAAGGTTATTGGTACTTTCGAGGAGATTACTGCATCAGTACCAGAGAAGTCTCTTGTAATTGGAAAGCTTGCTACCGGTGGCCGCAATAACAGCGGTAAGATGACTGCCCGCTATATCGGCGGTGGCCACAAGAGAAAGTTCCGTTTCATTGATTTCAAGAGAGATAAGGATGGGGTTCCAGCAACCGTTAAGACAATTGAGTACGATCCGAACCGTTCGGCACGTATCGCTCTGTTGTTCTATGCAGATGGTGAGAAGAGATACATCATCGCACCTAACGGCCTTCAGGTCGGTGCTACTCTGATGTCAGGAGAGAACGCAGTTCCTGAAATCGGTAACACTCTTTTCCTCAAGGATATTCCTGTAGGAACGATTATTCACAACATTGAACTTCGTCCCGGTCAGGGTGCCATATTGGTACGTTCAGCTGGAAACTTCGCTCAGCTTACATCAAAGGAGAACGATTACTGTGTAATCAAGCTTCCTTCAGGCGAAGTACGTAGAGTTTTCGGTCAGTGCAAGGCTACTATCGGCAGCGTTGGTAATTCAGATCACGGTCTGGAGCATTCCGGTAAGGCCGGTCGTTCACGCTGGCAGGGTCGTCGTCCGCACAACCGCGGCGTTGTTATGAACCCGGTTGATCACCCGATGGGTGGTGGTGAAGGTCGTGCATCCGGTGGACATCCGCGTTCACGCAAGGGTCTGTATGCAAAGGGCCTCAAGACGAGACATCCAAAGAAGAGCTCGACGAAGTATATCATCGAAAGAGCCAATAACAAATAATCACTAAAATCCAAAGTAGAATATGAGTCGTTCATTGAAAAAAGGTCCGTATATATTCAAGAAATTGGAGGACAAGGTTCTTGCTATGAATGAAAGCGGCAAGAAGACCGTGGTGAAAACTTGGGCTAGGGCTTCGGTGATCTCCCCGGATTTCGTGGGTCACACCATCGCAGTTCATAATGGTAATAAGTTCATACCTGTTTACGTTACAGAGAATATGGTCGGTCATAGACTTGGAGAGTTTGCTCCAACCCGTACATTCCGCGGCCATTCAGGTAACAGGAAGTAAGCAGTGTTTATCTGAAATAAAAAAAACAAGATAATGGGAAAAAGAAAACATTTGGCAGCCGAGAGTGCTAAAGAGGCCAGAAAGACCCAGTATTTTGCCAAGCTGAACAATGTTCCGTCATCACCGCGCAAGATGCGTTACGTCATCGACATGATACGTGGTATGGAGGTGAACCGTGCTCTTGGCACACTGCGCTTCTCAAACAAAGCTGCTTCGAAGGATGTAGAGAAGGTTCTTCGTTCTGCCATCGCCAATTGGGAGCAGAAGAATGAGCGTAAGGCTGAGGCCGGCGAACTGTTCGTCAGCAAGGTCTTCGTTGATGAGGGTGCTACATTGAAGAGACTGAGACCTGCTCCTCAGGGCAGAGGCTATCGTATCCG
>JAKSIW010000044.1 GCA_024398555.1 Bacteroidaceae bacterium
ACCGCACACCACGCAAAAGAGACCGAAAAATCGGTCTCTTTTGTGCGGTGTGTATGGGGCTCGAACCCATGACCTCCGCCGTGACAGGGCGGCATTCTAACCAAGCTGAACTAACACACCATTGCTGTTCCTTTCGTTAGCGATGCAAAGGTACGCACTTTTTTTTATCCTGCAAGCGCGGCAGCTATTTTTTTTGCAATTTTTTTTGGAGCAGAATCACATCCTCAAACCGCTCCCCGCTCCACATCCACTCACTGAGCAGGCCAACTCGCTCAAAGCCAGCCTTTTCGAAGAGATGCAGACTGGGTTCATTGCACAGCGGCACGTATGACACAAGCTGCATCAGTCTCAGCCTCCTGTCCGCATAGCTGCATAGCAGCCCAAGGGCCGCAGACGCAACACCTCTCCCGCGGTATTCCGGAAGCAGAGCGACACCCACCTGGGCGTGAGCCTGGATGGCATCAATATCCGTCAGATCCATGAATCCAGCCACGGCTCCGTCGCATTCAATCACGAAACGCAGCTGGTGTTCGGCAAACAGGTCGTGCACCGACTCACGGATATACTGCTCCAGCTGCGCTTTTGAATAAGGAGCGGCATTGCACGACACAGCCCACAGCGATTCGTCATTCTCGACACGGAACAGGACATCCAGGTCCTCAGGTTCCGGAGCTCTCAAGGCCACCCGGCCATCAGTCAGCAACAGTTCCGTCATATCGTATCACCTCATTATCAGTCAGCAGAATACCAGATTCCGGATAGAACACAGCCACGTGGGAACGTCCCGGGCAGGACAGCATGTTCCCCAGTATCTCCGAATACCCGAACACGGAAGAGTCGTACACCGTCACATCACACTTCGGACTCATATCCGGCAACTCCGTCCGGTACTCCATTTCCGGCACTCCTGGCAGAGAGGCAGCCTTCTCCATATTATACCTGTCTCCGCAGAACAGCCACGTCTCACTGTCATCAGCAACACGACGACGGAAATGCAGGTTATTGCCGACGAACGAGAAAAGCGTCTTCACGCTGACCATCACATGCACTGCAAATGAAAGCAGCCGGCCGTAATTGCGGAAATGCTTGTTGAAGAAAATCAGCATCGCATCATAGAACACCTTGGAGTATGCGTATGATGTCTTGTTGGTACTCTCGCCCTTGTAATGCAGAATCGGCACGGGAATGTACCAGTTCTCATAGCCTTCCTTCAGGATGCGGTACGACAGGTCCACATCCTCGCCATACATGAAGAAAGTCTCGTCGAATCCCCCGGTCCTGTCCAGAGCCTCCCTGCGCACCAGCATGAAGGCGCCGGACACAATATCAATGCGGGCAGGTGCCTCTTCGTCAAGGTACCCCATATAGTAACGGCCCAGCACTTTCGATTTAGGGAACAGGCTGCACAGGCCGGACATCTTGCAGAACGCCACGAACGGAGTCGGAACGCCCCTGCGTGACTCGCGTGCGAAAGAACCGTCGCGGTTCAGCATCCTGACCCCGGCAGCCCCCGCTGCAGGATGGTTGTCCATGAACCTGATGCAGTCCGACAGGACATTTCCGGCAATGACTGTATCCGGATTCAGGAAAAGCACATAATTGCCGGAGGACATCCCGACTGCCATATTATTGGCTCTGGAGAAACCGATATTGCCCCCTGCCCTGACGAATCTGACTTGCGGGAACAGAGGTTCCAGATACTCTATCGAACCGTCCGAAGACTCATTATCCACCACAATGGTCTCCACGTCAATACCGGCGGCAGCGGCTGCAACCGAACGCAGACACTGCTCCAGGTAATACTTTACATTGTAGCTGACTATTATGATGCTGAGCTTTGTCATCAGTCCTATACCGGAATGTTATTCCTCCTCCCAGTCCACCTCGTATTCCAGAGTATTACGGGTAGGATAGCAGAATATGGAGCATATGACACCGATTACAGCGCAGTAGAGTCCGATGTCATCGGATATCAGATAATACAGCAGGACGCTGAACACAATCACCAGGAAGAAAGCGAAGAGCCTGATCCACGAACATGCCATGTAAATGCGGAGGCGTTTCCCAAAGGGCTTGTCCTCCATCCTCTCCATCATTTTCTTGAAGCCGCGCAGAGCGACGGGAATCATCAGCAGGGACGACATCACGCCCACGACCTGCAGGATATAGACCGCCGACGCCTCCGTCACAGTCCCCTTCGGAATCCTGCCGGTCTCAAACAGCAGAGCTGCAATACCGGCGACGACATATATCGCCCACCACCCTATCTTAAGCTTCAAAGCAAGTTTACCCGAATCCATACCTTATACTATATTATTTATATTCCACCCTGTCGATAATGGACCGTCCGAGAGACACCTCATCGGCATACTCGAGATTGTTGCCCACCGCCACACCCTTGGCTATCACACTTATTCTGACACCTGTATGAGCCAGTTTGCGGGAGATGAAGAAATTGGTCGTATCACCTTCCATCGTAGGACTGAGAGCCAGGATCACCTCCTTCACCCCGCCTGCCTCCACTCTCTCCACAAGGCCGGCAATCTGCAGGTCTGACGGTCCTATTCCGTTCATCGGGGAAATCACCCCGCCCAGCACATGGTAGAGCCCCTTGAACTGCATAGTACTCTCCACAGCCATCACGTCCTGCACGTTCTCGACCACACAGACCACCGATGAATCCCGCCTCGGATTCGAGCAGATGCCGCACACATCCGTATCGGAAATGTTATGGCACACCCGGCAGTAACGTATGTCCTGCTTCAGGGTCTCAAGCACATGTCCGAACTCCGCAACCTCCCTGTCAGGCCTGGCAAGCAGATGCAGCACCAGTCTGAGAGCCGTTTTCCGGCCGATTCCCGGCAGAGAAGCGAACTCGTTCACAGCACGTTCCAGAGCGGCTGACGGATATTCCCTGTTCATTGGCAGAATATGTTATGGAATGCAAAGATATGCAGTTTCGTCTTAGATTCAAAAGAAAAGACCTATCTTCGCGGGCAGAAGCGCAGCCAGAATGGAAATCACCAGATCGGAATTCATAATCAGCAACACAGACGTAGCCAGATGCCCGGCAGGACAGCTTCCGGAATATGCATTCATCGGCCGTTCCAACGTAGGCAAGTCCAGTCTCATCAACATGCTCACCGCCAACGCCAAGCTTGCCATGACCTCATCCACGCCCGGCAAGACATTGCTGATAAACCATTTCCTCATCAACAGGGAATGGTATCTTGTAGATCTTCCCGGGTACGGATATGCGCAGCGAGGCAAAAAGCAGCAGGATGAAATCCGCCGCATAATCACGGACTACATCATGAAAAGAGAGCAGCTCACCTCGCTTTTCGTACTCATCGACAGCCGTCTGGAACCTCAGAAAATCGACATGGAGTTCATCAGCTGGCTCGGTGAGAACGGAGTTCCGTTCGCCATCATCTTCACAAAGTCGGACAAGCTCGGAAACGGCCAGCTGGGCACCAATATCCGACGTTTTCTGAACGCCTTGTCCGAACAGTGGGAGGAACTGCCGCCATATTTCGTCACATCATCGCTCAAAAAATCAGGCAGAGAAGACCTTCTGAACTATATTGACAGCGTCAACAAATCACTTTGAACAAATATTTTTCCGCTTCGGGACAATTACTGTCCGGATTATTTTCTAACTTTGCGTCCGCTAAGGGGAACGTCGCACATCACGCAGTACTCCGTAGAGCAGGCTTTCCAGCCGTCATTTACTCACAGAATCACATTATTCAGATCCCGGCATTTCCAGCGTGGAACTACCATCGCGCGGCAAGTACGGGAATATTCACAAACATTTTATGCTCAACATTTTACAACTTAGAGAGAAAGAGCTTGACGAACTTAGGCAGATAGCTCGCGAAATGGGTTTGAAGGACTCCGATATCAGCAAGCTCGCCAAGGACAAGCTCGTTTATGCGATACTCGACCAGCAGGCCATCAACGGTTCAATATCAAAGCCTGACGAGAAGAGACAGAGACAGCCGCGCAGACAGTCACAGAAGCCTGCAGCTGAAACCGGTGACGCAAACGCAGAAGATACCGGAGAAGCAAAGCAGCCCAGAGCGAAAAGGCAGGCCAGGGAAACAAAGGACACACAGGAATCCGCTGAATCAAAGGAAACGAAAGCGGAGGAAAAGCCTGCGGACGCAGAAGAGCAGCCGCAGAAGAAGCGTCGCGGCCGTACTAAGAAGGTTGCCGTGACGGGCGAAGCGGAACAGAAGGCTGAGGCAGCCGGCGAAGAGTCCGCACCCATGGCAGAGCCTGTTCAGGAGACAGCTCCAGAGGCAGCTCAGGCACCGGCAGAACAGCCGTCAGGCCGTCGTGAGCGTATGAGAAGGCGCTCCGACCGAGGTTCCCAGGATAACGGCGCAGTGGGCAGCGCTAATCCGGAAGCCGAAGCCAAGGCAGAGAATAATAAGGAGGCGGACGACAGGGCGGAAGTTCCGGCACAGTCTTCCGAAGAGAAGAATGAACGCCAGCAGGACAGAAGCCAGAACCGTCAGAGAGACGGACAGAGAGACGGACAGAGGGACAGCCGCCGTCCGGAGCAGGAGACCGACAACCGTCAGAGAGAAGGCCGCCGTCAGGAACAGGAAGCAGACAGCCGTCAGAGGGACGGACAGAGAGAAAACCGCCGTCAGGAGCAGGAACCGGAGAACCGTCCATACGACTTCGGTGAGATTCTGAAGGGCGAGGGAGTTCTGGAAATCATGCCGGAGAATTACGGTTTCCTCCGTTCATCCGACTACAACTACCTCTCATCACCGGACGACATCTACGTATCGCAGTCGCAGATCAGACTTGCCGGACTCAAGACCGGCGATGTCGTGGAGGGCAACATCCGTCCGCCGCGCGAAGGCGAGAAATACTTCCCGCTCATCAAGGTCAACAAGGTCAACGGCCTGGAGCCGTCCGTGGCCCGCGACCGTGTTCCGTTCGAGCACCTCACCCCACTCTTCCCGAATGAGAAGTTCACCCTGTGCAGCGGAAACTACGACAACCTCTCGGCCCGCGTAGTAGATATGTTCGCGCCTATCGGCAAGGGTCAGCGCGGTCTGATAGTAGCCCAGCCGAAGACAGGTAAGACAATACTGCTCAAGGACATAGCCAATGCCATAGCAGCCAATCATCCGGAAGTTTACATGATAATGCTGCTCATCGACGAACGTCCCGAGGAAGTCACCGACATGGCCCGCAGCGTCAATGCAGAGGTCATTGCCTCCACATTTGACGAGCCGGCCGAACATCACGTCAAGATAGCCAGCATCGTCATCGAGAAGGCCAAGAGAATGGTGGAATGCGGTCACGACGTAGTCATCTTCCTCGACTCAATCACAAGACTTGCACGTGCCTACAACACCGTCAGCCCTGCCAGCGGCAAGGTCCTGTCCGGAGGTGTGGATGCCAACGCCCTGCACAAGCCGAAGCGTTTCTTCGGAGCCGCCAGAAACATCGAGAACGGCGGTTCGCTCACCATCATCGCCACCGCCCTTATCGACACCGGCTCCAAGATGGACGAAGTCATATTCGAGGAGTTCAAGGGAACAGGCAACATGGAGCTCCAGCTGGACCGCAACCTGAGCAACAAGCGCATCTTCCCGGCCGTGAACATCGTGGCATCAAGCACACGTCGCGACGACCTGCTGCATGACAAGACCACACTCGACCGCATGTGGATTCTGCGCAAGTACCTGACTGACATGAACCCCATCGAAGCGATGGAATTCACCAAGAGCCGTCTGGAGCAGACCAGGGACAACGCGGAGTTCCTGGCCAGCATGAACAAATAAGACTAATTGTCAGAATGGCAGGTCATCCTTCTCGTCGGAAGGCGTGAAGGGTGATGCCGCCGGAGCTTCCGGAGCTGCTGCAGGAGCTGCAGCGGCTCCGCCTGCTATATGGTCCACCTTCCACGCGCGGATGTCGTTGTACCAGCGTCCGTTGAATTCACGGCAATTGATATCGAAACTGACGGTCACCTCGTCGCCTGCATTGATTGCAGCCTGCTGGATCTTGTCCTCTCCGAAGATGCTGAACATCATCCTGTGGGGGAACTGCTCCTGTGTTTCTATCACGTATTCCTGCACTTTCCAGCTGTTGCCGGAGCTCTTTGCCACGCCAGACCTTGCTTCGAGGACCTGGATAATCTTTCCTGTTAATTCCATGTTGAATAATTGTTGTTACCGTCATTCCTGACACTGCGAAATTACATTTTTCTTTCGAGCCAGTATAATTTCAAAAGACATTTTCCCGGCTTTTTGCTGATATTTGAGTAATACTTCCTATCTTCGCGTCTATAAGAAAGAACAAAACAGCAAGATATGAGATTTTCAGTTTCCAGCTCAACATTGAGCAGCAGGCTCCAGGCCATCAGCAGGGTCATCAACCCCAAGTCCATCAACCCGATACTTCAGGATTTCCTCTTCCGCACGGAAGGAACCTCGCTCACCGTCACCGCGGCCGACAACGACACGACGCTCGAGACCACCATCGAACTGGCTGAGAATGAGAACGATGCACAGATTGCCCTGCCAGCCAAGACAATGCTCGACGCTCTGAAGGAAATTCCGGACCAGCCCATCACATTCCAGATAGACGAGAACACCCACGAAACTGTCGTCAGCTATCTGAACGGCCAGTACAACGTCATGGGACACGATGCCGACGAATATCCGCAGCCGTCAGTCATGGCCGCCGACACAGTCAGCCATGTCATCCCGGCATCCGTCTTCTCGTCAGGCATCTCGCGCTGCATCTTCGCAGTGGCCGATGACGAGCTCCGTCCCGTCATGAACGGCGTATTCATCGACTTCGACACAGAACACATCGCCTTCGTCGCATCCGACGGTCACAAGCTGGTCTGCGACAAGAACAGTTCGTACAAGAGCAGCGAACGCTCGTCAGTCATTCTGCCCAAGCGCCCCGCATCCCTTCTCAAGTCCATCATGGGAACGAACGGAGACATCACCGTATGCTTCGACAACCGCATTGCAACGATAACGATGGCCGACTACCGTCTCACATGCCGTCTGATCGAGGGCCGCTACCCGAACTACAACTCTGTAATCCCAGCCAACAACCCTCACAGGCTCACCATTGACCGTCAGGCATTCATCAGCGCGCTGAAGCGTGTGTCAGTATTCTCACCGGCCAGCAGCGGACTCATCAGACTCCGCATCAAGGACAGCCAGCTCGCCATCTCGACGCAGGATCTGGACTTCTCGACATCGGCCAACGAAACCCTCACCTGCCAGTACGACGGTGCCCCGATGAGCATCGGCTTCAAGGCGGGCTTCCTCATAGACATACTCGGCAACACAATGGGCCAGGAGGTCATCTTCAAGCTGGCCGACCCGTCCAGAGCGGGCGTCGTGGTCCCGTCAGAGCAGGAGGAGAATGACGACCTGCTGATGCTTCTCATGCCAATGGTTCTCAACGACTGATGAAGCTCAATCTCACGAATCCGATAGTCTTTTTCGATCTGGAGACTACAGGTGTGAACGTGAGCCATGACAGGATCGTGGAGATATGCTATCTGAAGGTATGGCCTAACGGGAATGAGACTGCGCGCACCATGCGCATCAATCCCGAAATGCACATTCCGGAAGCCGCCACGGCGGTACACGGCATTCACGATGAGGATGTGGCGGACTGTCCCACATTCCGTCAGGTGGCCAAGGAAGTGGCGAACGACTTCGAGGGCTGCGACATCGCAGGCTTCAACTCCAACCGTTTCGACGTGCCTATGCTTGCCGAGGAGTTCCTGCGCGCAGACGTGGACATCGACCTGTCCCGTCACAGATTTATAGATGTACAGGTGATATACCACAAGATGGAGCAGCGCACGCTTTCAGCAGCCTACAAGTTCTACTGCGGCAGGAACCTCGAAGACGCGCACAGTGCCGAAGGCGACACCCGTGCCACATACGAGGTGCTTCAGGCGCAGCTTGACCTCTACCCGGAACTGAAGAACGACATAGACTTCCTGTCCGAATTTTCAAGTTTCAAGGACAATGTGGACTTCGCCGGCCGCATCGTTTACAACAGCAACCACATCGAAGTGTTCAACTTCGGCAAGTACAAGGACAGACCCGTAGTGGAGGTGCTGCAGAGAGATCCGAGCTACTACAGGTGGATGATGGACGGAGATTTCGCACTCAACACCAAGCAGGTGCTCACCAGAATCAAACTGGCGAACCGCTGCTGACAAACCAAACATAAAAAAGGTATGGAGAACATTCTTTCCGGAAAGCATTTCGTGCTGGGTATCACCGGCAGCATTGCCGCATACAAGGCCTGTACGCTCATCCGTCTTCTCGTCAGGCAGGGAGCCGAGGTGCAGGTGGTCATCACTCCGTCCGGCAAGGAGTTCATCACCCCCATCACCCTCTCCGCACTGACATCCAAACCCGTCATCAGCGAGTTCTTCTCCGGACGTGACGGTTCGTGGCACAGCCATGTGGCGCTGGGACAGTGGGCTGACGCAATGATAATCGCCCCATGCACGGCCTCCACGCTCGGCAAGATGGCCGGCGGAGTGGCCGACAACATGCTGGTGACCACATATCTGGCAATGAAAGCCCCCGTGTTCATCGCTCCGGCAATGGACCTGGACATGTTCGCCCACCCCACCACCCGGCGCAATCTGGACACGCTGCGCAGTTTCGGCAACATCATCATCGAGCCGACTGCAGGCGAGCTTGCCAGCAAGCTGGTAGGCAAGGGCCGCATGGAAGAGCCTGAAAACATCGTCTCCGTTCTGGAACAGTACTTCAGCTCCCGGTCCGATCTCGCTAAAAAAAAAGTCCTGATAACGGCAGGACCGACTCACGAGAGAATTGACCCGGTACGTTTCCTGGGCAACGACTCCAGCGGCAAGATGGGATTCGCCCTGGCCGAGGAATGCGCATCCAGAGGTGCGGAAGTGGCACTCGTCGCAGGACCCGTCTCCATCACCACATCCCATCCCGGCATACGTCGCATTGACGTCACCACAGCTGCTGAGATGTACGATGCCGCGATGGCGGAATTTCAGGACTCCGATGCAGCCATACTCTGTGCCGCAGTTGCTGATTTCACGCCCGAGGTGACAGCCGACAGAAAAATCAAGCGCGAGGGAGAGATGACTCTCAGACTCGTCCCGACCAAGGACATCGCCGCCTCACTCGGAGCCGCCAGGAAGCCGGGTCAGGTTCTGGCGGGCTTCGCTCTGGAAACCAACGACGAACATGCCAATGCAGAAGGCAAACTCGAGAAGAAGAACCTTGACTTCATCGTTCTGAACTCTCTCCGTGACAAGGGTGCAGGCTTCGGATACGACACCAACAAGGTCACAATCATCGACAGGAACGGAAGCACAGACTATCCGCTCAAATCCAAGCGCGGTGTAGCGAAGGACATCATAGACAAGCTGGTCGGACTGCTTTCCTGCATCGTCTTCCTGCTGCTGCCGTTCCAGAAATCCGCAGCGCAGGAGCTGAAGCCGGACATCGTGCTCAACACCTCCAAGATAACCGGCACTGACAGGGACGTCTTCACATCGCTCGAAAGCGCCCTGCGCGAGTTCATGAACAGACAGGTCTGGACGAATTACAAGTTTGAGGAAAAGGAGCGCATCTCCTGCAGCTTCAACATCACCGTCAACAGCTACGACGCTGCGACCGGCGCCTTCGAATGCGAGATGACAGTGCAGAGCACCCGCCCCGTATTCGGTTCCACCTACACCACAACCGTCTTCAGCTTTCTGGACAGGAACGTGACTTTCAACTATACGGAGCAGGACCGTCTCGAATTCATGGAGACGAGCATTGACAACAACCTCACGGCCATAATGGCATTCTACAGCTATCTCATCATCGGTCTGGATTTCGACACCATGGCCGAGAACGGCGGCACCGAGATGCTTCACAAGGCCGAAGACGTGGCTGCAGGCGCGCAGTCGCTCGGCACCGGATGGCGTTCGCTGAGCGACAACCAGAACAGATACGCCATCATCACGGACTACATGAACGGTTCCCTCGGCGCATTCCGCAGGATGCAGTACATGTATCACCGCAGGGGCATGGACGAAATGTCCAACAGCGCCGAACGCGGCAGGGCGGTCATCTCCGAAAGTCTGGAACTGCTGGAAGAGACACGCCGCACCAAGAGCACGTCCATACTGCCCGTGCTGTTCACCGAAATAAAACACGACGAACTGAGAAACATATATTCCAAAGGACTGCCCAAGGAAAGGGAGAGGGCCGCAGTCATCCTGGCAAATGCCAATCCCTCCTTCTCACAGGACTGGAATGCCATAAAAACAGCGAAATGACACCATGCTGAAATCACTTCAAATCAAGAACTACGTACTTATCAGGGACCTTGACATCAGTTTCCGTCCCGGATTCTCCGTTCTCACAGGACAGACCGGAGCCGGCAAGTCCATCATCCTCGGAGCCATCGACATGCTCATGGGACAGCGCGCGGAAGGCCGCGCCATAGCCGAAGGGGAGGACAAATGCTCTGTCGAAGGACATTTCGACATCACCGGATACGGGATGAGGGACCTGTTTGACGAAAACGGACTGGACTACGATGAGGCGGACACCATTTTCCGCCGCGAAGTCATGCGCTCCGGCAAAAGCCGCGCCTTCATCAACGACACCCCTGTCAGTCTCGCCACACTCAGAAGCATAGGCTCACACCTCATAGACATCCATTCCCAGCATCAGAACCTGCTGTTGGGGACCGAATCATTCCAGACAGGCATCCTCGACTCCATAGCAGGCAATGAAGGACTGCTGGCGGAGTATCGTGACGCCTACAGCAGATACAGGCAGTGCATCAGCACACTGGAGAAGCTGCGTCAGGAATATGAGGAAAGCCGTCGCGAGCAGGACTATCTGCAGTTCCAGTCCGACGAAATAGACAAGGCCGCCCTCACCGACGGAGAGCAGCAGGAACTGGAGGAGGAGCAGTCCATGCTCTCGCATGCGGAAGACATCAGGACCGCACTCATCGAGGCTATGGACTCGCTGTCAGGAGACGCTGCCGGTGCGACGGACAGTCTGCGCAGGGCCCTGCAGGCAATGCGTCAGGCCGCCCGCAATCTGCCATCCGCCGAATCGCTGGCAGAACGGCTGGAGAGCTGCCTCATAGAAATACGTGACATCGACAGCGAGGCATCGCGCCTGGAGGATCAGGCATCCGTCAATCCGGAACGTCTGGAGGAGGTCACCGAACGTCTGGACCTGATATACTCACTCGAGAGGAAGCATCACTGCGACACCGTCGGAGAGCTTATCGGTTACGCCGGTTCCCTGAAGGACAAGCTGGACCGCCTGGAGTCCTGTCAGGACGAGACCGCGGAGCTGGAGAAGCAGTCGGAAGCCCTGTTGAAAGAGGTGAAGCGACTGGCCGGACAGCTGTCCGAATCACGCCGCAAAGCCGCCCGCACCGCCGGTGCAAGTGTCGTTCAGATGCTCGTGCCGCTTGGCATACCCAACGCGAGGTTCGAGATTGAAACGGCCGTGAAGGACTCGTTCGACATGTCGGGTGCAGACTCAGTGCATTTCCTGTTCTCAGCCAATCAGGGCAGCCAGATGCAGGAACTCTCCGCAATCGCATCCGGTGGCGAGCTGTCACGCGTGATGCTGGCCGTCAAGTACCTGCTGGCCGGGACATGCGACCTGCCCACCATCATCTTCGACGAGATTGACACGGGAGTATCCGGCGCCATTGCCGAGAAGATGGCTCTGATGATGCGCGGGATGTGCGCCGAAGGCCGTCAGGTCATTGCCATCTCCCACCTGCCGCAGATTGCAGCGAAGAGCGACACGCACTATCTGGTCTATAAGGAGGAGGGCGAAGAGTCCACCCACACCTACATAACCGAACTGGACAAGGAACAACGTATCACGGAGACTGCCCGCATGATGAGCGGCGCCACAATTACGGATGCCGCAATGGACAACGCCCGTGCACTAATATACAACTGATGGAGAACGGAATGATTTTCGGCATACGTGCCGTTATTGAGGCCATCGAGGCCGGAAAGGAGATTGACAAGCTGTTTATCAAGAAGGACCTTCAGGGAGACCTGTCCCGGGAACTCTTCACGGCGATGAAGGGACGCGGCATCCCCGTCCAGAGAGTGCCCGTGGAGAAGCTCAACCGCATCACCCGCAAAAATCATCAGGGAGTGATTGCTTTCACCACGGAGATTACCTATCAGCACGTCGAGGACATCGTCCCCACCCTGTTTGAAGAGGGACGCAATCCGTTCTTCATCCTTTTGGACGGCATCACCGATGTCCGCAATTTCGGAGCCATCGCCAGAACCGCCGAGTGTGCGGCCGCCGACGCCATCATCATCCCGATGCACGGCAGCGTCAGTGCCAATGCAGATGCCGTGAAGACATCGGCCGGCGCTCTCCACACGCTGCCCGTCTGCCGTGAAGCGCGCATAGACAGCGTCATCCGTTATCTCAAGGAATGCGGCTTCCGTATCATCGGAGCCACCGAAAAGGGCGAGACCAGTTACACCGCAGGCAACTACACCGGCCCCGTCTGCCTGATAATGGGTGCGGAGGACAACGGCATTCCCGCAGAGCATCTCACCATGTGCGACGAATGGGTCCGCATCCCCATCCTGGGACGGATCCAGTCGCTCAACGTCTCTGTTGCAGCCGGAATCCTCATTTATGAAATAGTAAAGCAAAGACAGGAACAGAATGCGTAAGATTATCCTCACCATCATATCCCTGGCTGTCATCTCAGTCACAGCAGGAGCAGCGAAGTCACCCAAATGGGCCAAGTCCGGACGCAGCGCGGTATGCCGCATTGTAGCATACGATGCTGAAGGAAACGAGACGGGCAGCACCACAGGCTTCCTCCTCGGAGCCAACGGCGAAGGCATCTCCGAATACGACATCTTCAGCAATGCCAGCAGTGCCGTGGCCATTGACATGTACGGCCAGTCACACGACATAATGTACGTCACAGGAGCCAGCCGCATCTACAACGTCGCGAAGTTCAGAATTGCTCCCTTCAAGGGCATGAACGGGCTCACGGCAGCCGCAGAGCAGGCATCAGCCGATGAGACAGTATATATCATGTCCTATTCGGACGAAAAGAAATACACGCCGTCAGCACATTCCCTGGCCGCCATTTCCAAGATGTCCGGAGAATACGCATACTACACCCTGGGAGGCGGCATCGACACCACATGTGCCTGCAGTCCTCTCATGAACAGCGCCGGGCAGGTAATCGGAATCGTTCAGGAAGCATACGGGAATGACACCTGCAACTATGCCGTAGATATCCGCTACGCCAGCTCCTTGGCAATATCGTCCGCCCTCACCCTCAACGGTGACGACTATCGCAGCATGACATTCCCGAAGGCCCTGCCAGACAACGAGGACCAGGCTCTGGTATATCTCTACATGAATCAGGGCGGTGACAGAGCGAAATACGAAAAGCTGCTGGAGAGCTTCATCCGGCAGTATCCGGACAGTCCTGACGGCTATCTGAGAAAGGGCTCATACCTCATCTGCAGCGGAGACTCCACCAAATATCCTGAGGGCCGTGCGCAGATGGACAAGGCCGTGCAGATAGCCCAGGACAAGGGAGACGCCCTGTACCAGTACGCAAGCCTCATCTATTCCACGCTCACTTCCGTCCCCGCAGTACGCATGGAAGGCTGGACGCTGGACGAAGCCCTCGGCAAGGTGAACGAAGCCATCTCCAAAGACAGTCTGCCATCATACATACAGCTTCAGGGCAACATACTCTACGCCCAGGAAAAGTACCAGGAAGCCCTCCGCAGCTATCAGAGCTTGAACCGGAGCAGTTCCGCATCGCCCGACAGCTATTACTACACATCCGTCGTAAAGGACAGGCTGCAGTTCGATGCAGACGAAATCATCGCCACCCTGGACAGCGCCGTCAACTTCTACGGCCGCCCTTACACCTCGAAGGTAGCCCCGTTCATTCTGGAGAGGGCCACGACAAAGGAGAACCTCGGCAGGCATCGTGAAGCCGTCCTCGACCTCAATGAATACGAGCAGATTATCGGCACGGCCAGTCTGACATCGGAATTCTACTATTTCCGCGAGCAGATAGAAATCCAGGCCAAGATGTACGAGCAGGCGCTCAAAGACATTGAGCGCGCCGTCTATCTCACGCCGGACGACCTCGGTCTGAATCTGGAGCAGGCCAGCCTACTGCTTCGCGTCGGTATGACGGATCAGGCCCTGCCCATCCTGCAGCAGCTCACACGTGAGAACCCCGAAGATGCAGACTGTCAGCGTCTCCTCGCCGTCTGTATGATGCGTTCCGACATGAAAGACGAGGCCCGCGAACACCTGCAGAAGGCCCGCGATCTCGGTGACGGACTGGCAGAAGAGCTGCTTCAGTCCCTCGACAAATAGAGCTTGAGAATTCTACCGGTCCCCTCACCTACCCGGCAGCGGTTGTCAATGCGCTGACCGACAAGCCATACAATCCGTTCCGGGTCACACAGCACCAGCTGTTCGCGCTTCCGGAACAGATTCATCTTGCAATCCGTCAGATAGTCGCTCACAAGCTTGCGTCCCTTCATTCCGAAAGGCACGAAGCTGTCACCGGCCCGCCATCTGCGCAGAGTCAGCTCATCACCCACCCTGTCGGCATCGAGCATTGCCACCGACGGGTCACGGACTATATCGCTGCCCGCCGGCAAAATCTCCATCGACAGGGTACTCCCGTCAGGCAGGGCCGTCACGGAGCCATCCTTCACGCGTACTCTTATCTCATTATCCCATAGCCGTCCGGCATCCGAAGACTTCAGCAGGAACACATCCCTGTCCTTGATGAGTGTCGCTTCGGGCGACTCGAACAGCGTACCGGGTTCAGCATCAGCCGCATTGAGGATTTCCGTTATCTGCGACTCATTGAAACCGTATGGTGAAAGTATCTCGAACAGCAGCGACTCAGGCGAAACAGAACCGAGCAGACGCCCTATTCCTATTGCCCTGATACCGTCGTCACGCAGCTCCACGCACCTCGCAATGTCCGCAGCGACAGCCTTCTGATAGATATCCATAACATCGCGGAGACGTTCGGACGCAGCTGCAATGCTGTTGTCCGCATCAGGATTCAGCTCCCGCATCAGCGGCAGCAGCTGATTGCGGATCCGGTTACGCCGGCAGTCACACAGCAGGTTCGTGCTGTCAGTGACAAAAGACTGTCCCATGGAATCGAGCCAAGCCACAATCTCAGCGTGTGACAGGCAGAGCATCGGACGCACCACATACCCGTTTCTCGGGCGGATACCCGTCAGTCCGCGGATGCCCGTTCCCCGAATCAGATTCATCAGCACCGTCTCCACCGAATCGTCGCGATGATGCGCCACCGCCACCCACGCGCACCCGTTCTGCACGCGCAGAGCTTCGAAATCGCCATAGCGCAGCTCACGTGCCGCCATCTCGATGGAACATCTGTGTTCACGCGCATACCCGGCCGTATCATAATGCCTCACGAACAGCCTTACGCCCAGTCTCTCACACAGTTCCTCCACAAACCTCTGATCCCGGTCACTCTCCTCCCCTCTGAGATGGAAATTGCAGTGCACCGCGACACACCCGTAGCCGAGCCCTGTCAGCACAAGCAGCAGCGCGACGCTGTCAGCACCCCCGCTGACACCGACCAGCACCCTCTCGTCCGGCTTCATCAGCCGATTCTCCGAGATGTAGCCTCTTACCTTCTCCTGAACCGTCATGACAATAACTCTGGCAAAATTATA
>JAKSIW010000045.1 GCA_024398555.1 Bacteroidaceae bacterium
TACAGACTTCATCTGCCGGAATTCCCGACTCTGAAATCGATTGAAGTTCTGCAGGACGTATTCAGATAACCGTCATTGCACACGATGTGACCTGATGTCTGTCAGGTCCGACGCATGTCTGACAATGGTTGGAGATTCCGTCAGAGCATCTATCAGGGCATCATTGTCCAGATCATCATCCTCCATTTCAAAGATATAGAGAGCCTTCCTGCCTGCCTGATCGTCATAGAGGGTGTCTATCACCTTGTCCGTGTCCGTGGTGTCCTCGACAAGCGGGATATTGCTCATGCCGAATCCTGTGGCAAGAACTGTTATCTTCACCTTGTCCCCGAGAGAGGGGTCATTGGCAAGTCCCCAGATCACTTCGATTTCCTTATCCAGGAACTTGTCCATGAAGTGACGGATTTCGTTCATCTCGTTCAACACGAGCTGATACTGTTCGTCAGTGCTCTGATAAATGTTGAAGAGTATCTTCTTGGAACGGTAGATGTCATTGTTATAGAGAAGAGGTGAGTTCAATGCCATCTGTATAGCCTGTTCCACGCGGTTCTCACCGGCAGCCTCGCCGGAACTCATGATGGCCACGCCGCCATTCTTCAGAATCTTGCTCACGTCACGGAAATCCAGGTTGATAATTCCGCGGCAGGTGATTATCTCAGCTATGCTCTTGGTTGCTGTTGACAGGGTCTCATCGACCTTCTGGAATCCGATGGAGACCTTCTGCTCGGCATAGATATCCAGCAGGCGCTCGTTGTTGATTACGAGAAGCGCATCCACATTCTCTGCCATAGCCTCCACTCCGGCAATTGCCTGACGTATCTTGGGACGCATCTCGAACTTGAACGGAATGGTTACGATGCCCACGGTCAGAATGCCCATATCCTTTGCGCAGCGTGCAATGACAGGAGCCGCACCCGTACCGGTACCTCCACCCATGCCGGCGGTGATGAACACCATCTTGGTCTCATCACGGAACATGGTACGGATATCCTCAATGCTCTCCTCCGCAGCGGCACGCGCCACCTCCGGGTCGTTGCCGGCACCAAGTCCGTTGGTAATCTTCTTGCCCAACTGCAGTTTGATGGGAATGTCCGACTCGGCAAGAGCCTGGCTGTCAGTATTGGCCAGAACAAAAGAGACATCACGTATTCCCTGGCGGTACATGGTCTTGACAGCGTTTCCGCCACCGCCGCCTACGCCGATCACCTTAATGATTCTGGGAGCATCCGTCGGAAACCCGAACGGCAGAACATCATTTTCCTCAAAAGCCTTTATAGTTTCATTCATAGTCTTATGCGTCTCTATTCTTATTGGACATCATCAAAGAACTTGTGGAAGGCATTCATTGCCTTGCTCATCAGGGAATCCGTCCTTTCCTTTCTCTTCTCCTTCATCTGCTGCTTTCTGGCTTCCTCCTCCGCCTTGCGACGCTCGGCAAGTTCGCGGTCAAGCTTCTCCTGAACACTCTCGCCATCATCGTCAAAGAGCGAGCCCTGCACCATTCCCGCCTGCTGCTGGGGAGTCGGTTCGATAGTCATATCCTGCACTGGAGCCACTTCACAGCAGTTCTCGTCGCCCTTCATCAGGAGCGCAAGCAGTGAGAGATGTGCAGCATCGGCTTCATTCCCGGACGAATCACGCCACTTGACCTGAACGAGCGGTTCATTGCAGAAACGGATCGGGCTTATACCCTTGAAGAATGCCGGCATGACAGTATTCAGCCTCTTGAGACTGCTGCCTCCGCCTGTCACCACCATTCCTCCGAAAAGTGACTCATGACATCCCGAAGCCTTGATCTGATGCAGGATATTGGTCATTATCTCCTCATTTCTCGCTTCAATTATGTCTCCGAGCAGTTTGAGTGAAATTGTCCCGGACCCGACCGGTACAGTCTCATCCTCTGTTCCCGAACATCCGCACAGTCCGTACCCGACCTTCAGGGATTCCGCCTGTTCATGTGATATCTTCAGCTGTTTCTCTATATCCTTCGTAATGGTGTCGCTGCCCAACGGAATGACGCGCAGCCATTCCAGCTGACCTCCCTTATACACCGAGACCGTGGTGGTGTCAGCGCCATAGTCAACCAGTGCGCATCCGCGCTGTTTCTCTTCATCAGTCAGAACGATGTCGGCGAGAGCCATCGGCGTGATGAAGCTGTCCGCGAGCTCGAGACTTGCATGTCTGAAACTGTCATCAAGCAGCTTGAAGAGTTTCGGACGTATGAGAATCATCTGGAAGGTAGCCTCGATATGCGAGCAGGCAATACCGACAGGATCCGCCTCCGGAGCATTCTTGTGGTCCGTTCTGAACTTCTGGGAGGCGATGCATAGCGACAGCATGTTGTCAACCGGCATATCGCCGCACTCCGCAAGCATCTCATCCACAAGAGCTGTATCCACCACTGCCTCCTCGTCCAGATTGCGTTCCAATACGACGGGGAACGATTTCAGCGACTTTCCGCCACAGCCGACAAAGGTCTGGCATATCTTTGCGTTAAGCTGTCTTTCCAGCAGTTCCACCACTTCTGCTATACCGTCGGCAGTACGGTCAAGGTTGTACACTGCCCCATGACGGATACATCCCGACGATGGGACGGAGGCACATGCCAGAACCTCCAGCCTGCCATCCGGATTCCTGCGTGCAGCCGCTCCGGAAATTCTGGACGAGCCCAGCTCTATCGCTACTGTTATTTTGTCGTCATCCATAATTATTGTATTTATTTTCTCTTTCTACATACTATCTGACCTGCAAATGCAGCACTCACCCTGGAATACTTGTTCCAGCCTATCCGTTCAAGCCCGTTCTCATAGAAACTGAGTACACGGTCCAGTTTTTCATCAACATCCTCACCGGTGCCCAGACTTATGATGTGGTTGCCTACACGCGGAACCAGCTCCATCTCGCCACGCGATGTGACATTGATCTGTTCCACCTGCGCTGCCCAGAAACGGCTTCGGTTGATGGCCCTGACTGCCTCCAGCAGATGTGTGACGGCATATTCCCGTGTGATATGTCCGGTCGCGACAGGCAGCTGCATCACACAGCCGCTATGTTCCAGAATACGGCCGCGGCTGTCCACCATGTAGTCAGCGCCGTTCGATGCCAGCACCCGCACGACAGGTGTGCAGCTCTCAATCCTGACCTTCACAGTGCCGGAGGATGTCCGGAAGCATTCGGCTGACAGTACCAGAGGATGCTTCAGAAGGACGTGTTCCATACTGTCGAGATCTGCCTGAGACATGTCCCTCCCCGTCGGATCCAGTCCGCTGCGCTGAAGCAGGGAGATAACGGATTCCGGCTTGAGCAGATTGTAGTCCAGACTGTCATGAATCCTGACATCCAGACCCTTGCAGGTACTGTCGGAAGATCTGCCTGTCAGGCTGACAAGCGAGAACACCAGGTATCCGGCTGCCAGAACCGCAAGAATTATGCTCAGAATCCGCTTTATCATAATTTCTCCTTCAGTATTTCAGTTATCTCATCCGCCAGATTGTCCAGATCGCCGGCTCCCACCGTCACAAGCACCTCTACGTCATCGGCCAGACTGCGTACCAGTTCAGGAACTTCGGCAAGAGATACAATTCCACGGCATACTCCCGGACGGATGTTCTCTGCCACAAGCGCACTGGTGACGCCCGGTATGGGCTTCTCGCGAGCCGGATAGATGTCCAGCAGCCAGACCTCGTCAAACAGTGACAGGCTTTCAGCAAACTCACGGTAGAAGTCACGCGTACGGGTATACAGATGCGGTTGGAAGATTGCGGTTATCCTGCGGTCCGAATAGAGGGCGCGGACCGAAGCGGCACACTGGCGCAGTTCCGCCGGATGATGTGCATAATCGCTCAGATAGACCTTGCTGTCACTCTTCAGATGGAAGTCGAAACGTCTGTCCGTTCCCCTGAATGACGCCATTCTCTCCCGTATCGTATCGGCATCGGCACCGCTCATCTGGGCCATTGCCATAGCCGCCACTCCGTTTTCGATATTGATGGCCACCGGGACTCCAAGACTGATATCGCGGATATCACCGAGCGGGGATATGAAGTCGAATGTGATTTCGCCGTTACCCATGCGGACGTTCGCGGCATGGAAGTCACCCTTATCGGCTGAATATGACCACAGACGCACTCCGTCCTGCAGCTGGGGTTTCAGTTTCTCCTCGAGACCGTACCTGAGTATAAGGTCACCGCCCTCACGTATCAGAGAGGTGTAGTGGCGGAAGCTCTCCACATAGTTTCCGTATGTGCCGTAGATGTCCAGATGGTCCGCATCAACAGCGGTTATCACGCTGCGCAACGGTCTTAGCCAGTGGAACGAGCGGTCGAATTCATCAGCCTCGATGACGACGCGCGCACTGCGTTCGCTTATCATCAGATTGCTGCGGGTATTCTTCAGTATTCCACCCAGGAAGGCATTGCAGCCGTCCTCAGTGCCGGACAGGATATGCGCGGTCATCGCGGACGTAGTGGTCTTGCCATGCGTACCTGCCACACACAGACCGTCCATGCTGCGGGTCAGAGTACCCAGCACCTGGGCCCTCTTCTGCATGTCGAAGCCGCCACTGCGGAACCATGTCATCTCAGCATGGTTCTCCGGTATTGCCGGGGTATATACCACAAGAGTGGACGAAACGTCCCTGCAGCACTGCGGTATCAGCTCCACATTTTCCTCGAAATGGATATCCGCTCCTTCGGCAATAAGTGCGGAAGTAAGCTCTGACGGGGTCTTGTCATATCCGGCCACATTCCTGCCGGCAGCCAGGAAGAAACGTACGAGAGCGCTCATTCCAATGCCTCCCGCACCGACAAAATATACCGATTTGATCTGATTGATTTCCATACTCACCCGTTATCTGCAAGTTTCAGCACCTCGCGTGCAATTATTTCAGCTGAATCAGGCAATGCCAGTTTCAGAATATTCCCACTGAGTGCGCCAAGACGTGATTCATCATGCACAAGCGCGATGGCCTCGGGCATCAGCCGCTCCGGAGCCTCAGCATCGGCAATGTGAATGGCGGCATCCCTGCGGACCAGAGCCATGGCATTCTTGGTCTGATGGTCCTCGGCCACATTGGGTGACGGAACGAGAATCACAGGCTTTCCAAGCAGACACAGTTCCGAGATGGAGCTTGCGCCGGCTCTTGAAATAACCAGATCCGCGGCACTGTACGCCACATCCATGCTTGAAATGAAATCCGTTGGATAGAGGTTGGGGACAGGCTTCTCACCTGAAAGTCTGCGCTTCATCTCGTCAATATAGAGTTTGCCCGTCTGCCAGAACACCTGGACATCCTCGGCGGCACGAATCTCATCAAGACGTGCCATGACACTCTCATTGACACTGCGGGCTCCGAGACTGCCACCTATTATCAGGATGACACGTCGGGACGGGTCGAGTCCGAGAGCCTCCACAGCCTTGTCGCGCGGCATTCTGTTCTCCACGAGATTCTGGCGCACAGGATTGCCGGTCATCATGATTACATCCGCCGGGAAGAACTTCTCCATACCCTCATAGGCCACACAGATGCGTCTGGCCCTCTTTGCCAGCAGTTTGTTTGTAACTCCGGCAAATGAGTTCTGCTCCTGGAGAAGTGTCGGTACTCCCATCCTTCCAGCCATTCTCAAGGTCGGTCCGCTGGCATATCCTCCCACTCCAACAGCCACCTGGGGACGGAATTCCTTCACGATGCGGCGGGCCTTGCACTGGCTCTTCATCAGTTTGACAAGAACAGAGACATTCTTCAGGAGGTGTCTGCGGTCAAAACCGGCCACCGGCAGTCCCTCAATTCTGTAACCTGCTGCGGGAACGCGCTGCATCTCCATGCGGTTCTCCGCTCCTACGAACAGGATTTCCGCTTCGGGACGTATTGCCTTCACAGCATTGGCGATGGAGATAGCCGGGAAGATATGTCCTCCGGTTCCCCCTCCACTGATGATGATCCTAGTCTGCTTCATTTCCGTTATCTGTTTTCGTTTCCGACATTGTCTGCATATACTCGTCATCGGCACTCCAGCTGATGCTGATGAGCATACCGAAGTAAACGCCCGTGGCCAATATTGAGGAGCCTCCCGTACTGATGAACGGAAGCGGCTGTCCTGTTACCGGTATAAAACCGACCGCCACACTCATGTTGGTCAGTGCCTGAAGGGTTATCATGAGCGTTATGCCCAGCGTAAGGAACTTTGGATACCTGTGGATGCCGCATCTCGCAGCCACTCCGCTTGACTTGAGCATCAGCAGGAGATACAGTCCCAGCACTATCAGTGCGCCTATCAGTCCCAACTCCTCGATAATTATCGCATAGATGAAGTCACAGCTGGCCTCCTGCAGGAAATCGCGCTCCACGGAATTGCCCGGTCCCTTGCCGAAGATATTGCTTGTGGCGATGGCGATGTTAGCGTGAGTCTCCTGAGGCTTGTCACGTACCACCTGACGGACATACTGCTTTGCCGAAAGTTCATTGTCTGTGCCATCCATAAAGTCAAGGACTCGCGCCTGCCAGGTCACGAACCTTTTGGGAAGATGTGAATCACGGATCGTCTGAGGCGGAACCAGAAGCATTATTCCCAGCATGATCCCCATGACACCGGCTGCCGTGAATGAAAGGCCGAGCAGATATCTGGTGCGTATGCGCCCGACTATCAGCATGAAGAACACCACTGCCGATATCAGCAATGCGGTTGACAGGTTCTCCGGCAAAATCATTCCGACAAATATGGCGGTGAGCATCAGTATTCTCCAGAATGTCCGGCTCTGTGACAGCGCGTCATTCTCATCCATCTTGGCCAGCATACCGGCTACAGCCGTGACAATGCCGAGTTTGGCAAGTTCCGAAGGCTGCAGAGTGAAGCCGGGCAGTGCTATCCACCTGTCGGCGGAACCGTTGATGTGGCTCTGTACAAGAAGATAGACAAGAGCGGCGGCAGACAACGGCAGAAGTATATAGGGTATGATCTTGAAGTACTTGTAATGCAGTCTGTGACAGAAGTACATTATTCCCAGTCCCAAGATGAGGTGAATCACATGCTTCAGCACCGGCATGAGGTAGTTCTGATTGCCGCCGAAAGTCATTCTGCTGGTGGCGCTGAACACCTCAATTACGGATATCAGGCATAGAGCCGCCACGATTATCCACAGTATCGGTCTCCCCTTTATATATCTGCTTCCTGTCTCTCCCATCCCAGCAAACCGTTAAAGAGCCCTGACACATGCCTTGAACTGATCACCGCGGTCCTCGTAGCTCTTGAAGAGATCGAAGCTTGCGCAGCATGGACTGAGCAGGACTATCTGACCTTTCTGAGCCATACCGGCCGCAGCCCCAACAGCGTCCTTCATGGACTGCACATCGGCTACAGGCAGACCGAAGCTGTCGAAGAATCCGTGCAGCTTCTCGTTGTGGAGTCCCAGATAAACCAGTCCGCAGCACTTCTCGCGTACCAGATCGGCTATCTCGTTATAATCATTGCCCTTGTCCTTGCCTCCCAGAATCAGGACGCACTTGACAGGCATGCTCTGGAGTGCGTACCAGCAGCTGTTCACATTGGTGGCCTTGGAATCGTTGATATAGTCCACGCCGCCTACCCTGGCGACGCGTTCCAGACGATGCTCCACTCCCTTGAAAGTCTGCAGTGCCTTGCGTATGGTATCCTTTCTGATACCGGCGATGCCTGCGGAGATACCGGCAGCCATTGAATTGTACAGGTTGTGACGGCCGGTCAGAGCCAGTGACTCCTGTTCCATGTTGAAGGATTCCGGAGTATTGAACCAAACCTTCTCATCCTCCACGTATGCAGCCAGTCCGGCAGCCTTCGCCTCGGCAAACGGATACAGACGTGCCGTGATTCCGTATTTCTTCAGTTCGCGCTGGATAATCGGATCGTCATTCCAGAACACGAAGGCATCATTCTCCGTCTGATTGCGGATGACGCGCATCTTGGCATCGACATAATTCTGCATCTCATAGCCGTAACGGTCCAGATGGTCCGGAGTGATGTTCATCAGGATGGCGATATCGGCCTTGAAGTCATACATATTGTCCAGCTGGAAACTGCTCAGCTCGATTACATAGTATTCATGGGGATCCTCAGCCACCTGCAGTGCCAGACTGTTGCCTATGTTGCCTGCCAGTCCCACGTTCATTCCGGCCATCTTGAAGATATGGTAAATGAGCGATGTGGTGGTAGTCTTTCCGTTGCTTCCCGTGATGCATATCATCTTCGAGGTGGTGTAGCGTCCGGCAAACTCAATCTCGGAGATGATGCTGATGCCGCGCTCGCGCAGTTTGACTATCATAGGAGCATCGTTGGGGATACCCGGGCTCTTGATCACCTCGTCGGCATTCAGGACAAGCTCTTCGGTATGCCGTCCCTCCTCGAATTCTATGCCGCGCCTCACCAGTTCGTCACGGTAATGGGGCTTGATAGCCGACATGTCCGATACGAACACTTCGAAACCCTCCTTTCTGGCCAGAACCGCGGCACCCACACCGCTTTCACCAGCTCCCAGAACAACAATTCTTCCTGCCATCGTCATCTGATTTTCAATGTCAATATCGTAAGCGCCGCCAGACCTATGCTGATGATCCAGAAACGCAGAGTTATCTTTGTCTCAAACTGAAGACCGCCCTTCCCCTGGAAGAAGACTGTACTTCCCGGGTCAGACTTCCACACCTGCTCCATTGATGTACGGAAATGGTCGTGGAACGGAGCGCGTTTCCAGATACGGCGGTGAACGCCCTTCTTCTTGCCCGTCTTGTAATAGAGTCTCTGCACAATGACGGAGACGCTTTCCATCAGGAATATTCCGCAGAGAATCGGCAGAAGCAGTTCCTTGTGGATGCAGAGCGCTGACACTGCAATGATACCGCCTATCGTAAGGCTGCCTGTATCGCCCATGAATATCTCCGCCGGATACGAGTTGTACCACAGGAATCCGATGAGGGCTCCGACGAACGCGCACATGAACACCACTATCTCCTGACTGCCGGGGATATACATCAGATCGAAATAATGGGCCGTCACAACATTACTGGAGACGTATGCCAGAATTCCGAGGGCTATTCCAATAATCGCCGAATTGCCTGCCGCCATGCCGTCCATGCCGTCATTGAGATTCGAACCGTTTGAAACCGCCGTCACCACGAAGATGGTGAGCAGCACGAAGAATATCCAGCCAGCCCTGTACTTGCCGTTCTCGCCCAGGAAGCTGAACATGTCGGCATAGTTCAGATTGTGGTTCTTGAAGAACGGGATGGTGGTGCGTGTGGATTTCACATCCGGTGACTTGACTACAATCTCCGTGTTGTTCTCAATGCGCAGTTCCACCTTTTCATTCATTGTGACCTGAGGGCTGTAGCGCAGTGTCAGTCCGACTATGAGTCCGAGCAGGACCTGTCCGAACACCTTGACCCAGCCGTTCAGTCCGTCCTTGTTCCTGCGGAATGTCTTGATGTAGTCATCGCCGAAGCCGAGAAGGCCGAGAATGACTGTTGACACCATCATCAGAATCATGTATATGTTTTCCAGACGGCCCACGAGGAGGCATGGCAGCAGTATCGCCACGATGATTATGACTCCACCCATCGTCGGAACACCCACCTTGCCGACACCGAACGGATCAGTCTTCTCGTCACGCTGGGTCTCGGAGATGTTTTTCCTCTTGAGATAAGCTATGAACAGCTTGCCGAACCATGCGGAGATGATGATGGAAAGGACCAGGGCGAAAATAGCGCGGAAAGTCACATAGGTGAAGACACCTGCACCCGGGAAATTGCATTTATCCAGATATTGGAACAGATAATTCAGCATACCTCTTCTCTATTATTCAAAACATTCACGAAGCACTTCCTTGTCATCGAAGTGATGTTTCACACCCCTGATTTCCTGATAGGTCTCGTGACCCTTGCCGGCCACAAGGACGACATCTCCGGAGTCCGCCATCATGCATGCGGTTCTGATGGCTTCCCTGCGGTCGGTGACGACCACGGTATTCTTCATCTCCACCGGCGACAGGCCTGCCAGCATATCATTGATGATGTCCTGCGGTTCCTCGAAGCGCGGGTTGTCGGACGTTATGATCAGTCTGTCACTCCTGCGCGCGCTCTCCTGCGCCATCAGCGGCCGTTTGCCCTTGTCACGATTGCCACCCGCACCCACCACGGTGATGACATGTCCCTCGCCGTGCAGTACTTCCCGTATGGATTCAAGGACATTCACCAGAGCGTCAGGAGTATGGGCGTAATCCACTATTGCCGTGAATCCCTTCGGGGAATGGAGAGCGTCGAAGCGTCCGTTGACCGGCACCAATGTACTCATCACCTGAAGCACCTCCATAGGATCGCGCCCCAGATTGCAGGCCGTACCATAGACAGCCAGAAGATTGCTTGCATTGAACTTTCCTATGAAACGCAGGAAAGCCTCACGACCGTTTATGTCAATCAGCATACCGTCGAAACCCGACTCCAGAATCTTTCCCTTGAAATCGCTCATGCTGCGCAGGGAGTAGGTTGTCACCTTAGCCTTGGTATTCTGCGTCATGACAAGACCGTTCCTGTCATCCAGATTGGTCACTACGAAAGCGTCCCGGCCGAGGCCGTCGAAGAACATCTTTTTGGCTTTCAGATAATTCTCCACCGTTCCGTGATAATCCAGATGGTCGCGTGTCAGATTGGTGAATATGCCTCCGGCATACTTCAGGCCGCCTATCCTCCTCTGTACGATGGCATGCGAACTGCACTCCATGAACACGTATTTGCAGCCCTCGTCGGCCATCCGTCCGAGCAGGCAGTTCAGTGTGACGGCATCCGGAGTGGTATGGTCCGTAGGTATGGGCTCGCCGTCGATGTAGTTGCAGACCGTCGATATCAGACCGCATTTGTAACCGAACTTGCGGAACATCTCATACAGCAGTGTTGCAATGGTGGTCTTGCCGTTGGTTCCGGTCACTCCCACCAGAACAATCTTCGATGTCGGGTCACCGTAGAAATGTGTCGCCACCCTGCCTACGGCTTCCTCTGTTGAAGCTACTCTGACGTATGTAACCCCTGCACAGAGCTGCTCCGGCATTTCCTCACAGATTACAGCCGACGCGCCCTGTCCGACGGCCTTGCCTATAAATGAATGGCCATCCACAGCCGTACCCTTCATGGCAACGAACGCTGTCCCGGCAACAACCTTGCGCGAGTCTATCTCCACGCCGCTGACAGAGACTTCCAGACTGCCCGACACCTCAATCGGACTGACACCCTTGAGCAAATCCTTCAATATGGCCATCACATTCTCAATTTAATCGTTATCGCATTTCCCTTCTGGAAGTGTGAACCGGCAGTAAGACTCTGACTGTAAACCCGTCCCACTCCTGAGAGATCAACTTTCAATCCCACACTTTCAAGCAGATACACGGCATCGGCGGCACCCATTCCCACAACGTTGGGTACAAGTCCGTTCCGATAGTCGCGAGGGACGAACCGTATTGAGTCATTCCCTGTCCTGACCTGTCCCCACAGGCTGTCGGCAATCTCCCCTCCATCCGGAGCAAATGATTTCATCTTCAGTTTGTCCAGTACCGTGCGGGCCTTGTAGAGGTCTCCGGACAGTACATGCGGCAGATATTCGCCTACCGTATCCCTGGCCAGTTCGATGTCATTCTCTCCGGACATGGACATCACCTTCTCGGCTATTTCATGGAATACCGGACCGGAAGTGGTGGCACCCGCACCGAATCCTGATGATGTACGGATGGAGACAATGCACGAATACTGGGGTGCCTCTGCCGGGAAATAGCCGCAGAATGAAGTGAAGTATGTCTTATGGCCGTGATAGCCTCCGGCTCCCTCGGAAATCTGGGCCGTTCCGGTCTTGCCGGCAATCCGGAAGCGTTTTGAGCCGACATTCTTTCCGGTTCCGTCCTCAACCACCTTTTCAAGCATGTATCTGATATCCCTCAGCGTCGATTCCTTGCACATCTGATCCGTCACGGTCTTCACTGGAAATTTCTCTATGACCCGGCCGTCACGGCGTACCTCCGTCACCAGCCTCGGTTCCAGCATGACCCCGTCATTGGCTATGCCGTTGTAGAATGCCAGCGTATTGATGACAGGCAGCTGGACACCATAGCCGAATGACATCCACGGCAGACGTGTGGCATCCCAGTACCCGTCCTTACGGATGACCGGAGCCGCCGTACCGGTCAGCTGCATCGTGAAATGATTGTTGATTCCGGTCTTCCATATTCCCTCCACGAATTCCTCCTCATGCCCCTTGAATGCCGCAGATATGAGCTTCGACGTACCGATATTGGATGACTCGGCCAGGACTTCGGCTACAGTCTGCCACCCCAACGGATGCGAATCCTCCATCCGGACTCCTGCAAAGCCGTAATATACTCCGTTCTCACAGAACATACTGTCCGTTATCGAGAACTTGCCGGCATCAAGAGCCACCATCATGGAAACGGTCTTGAATGTGGAGCCGGGTTCGAAGAGCTCCTTGGCCACATTGTTCTGAATCTCGTAATATCCGCCGTCACCCGTCTTCGTGAGACTGGCCATGGCCTTGATGTCACCGGTATGGACATCCATGACTACAGCCACTCCGGATACGGCATTGACATTTTCAAGCTGACGGCGCAGGGCAGTCTCTGCCACATCCTGCATCTGCACGTTGAGGGTCGTGACGATATCGCAGCCGTCTGTCTGCACAGAATCGACAACCAGGCGTACAGTATTGCGGAAGCGCTCCTCATGTCCGATTCCCGGCTTGCCGCGCAGCACCGGATCGAACGACAGCTCCAGTCCGTACTGGGCCGAATCGATGGCCCCGTACAGATCGCCCAGCGTTCTTGCGGCAAGCCTTCCGAACGGCTTCTTCCTGGCTACGCGGGATTCATTGCTGTAGAACCACCCGTCGTACTTCGTGTTCAGCCACGGAACAGTCGCAACCGCCTCCTTGTACTGATTGTACGAGAGCGAACTTCCGTCCGGCATCAGTGCATAATAGTGGCTCTTTCTGGCATAGCCGTTCCTGAAATGTTCCAGGAACCTGCCTTCCGGAATGGAAGGGAATATCCCGTGCATTGCAGCAGCGCTCTGAGCGATATAGTTGCTGTACAGCGTATCCTTTCTGTGCTGATCCGGCTCCTTGAGCTTCTCCACCCTCTCGCTGGTCTTGAAATCCAGGAATATGCGGTACTGGGGCATACTGCTTGCCAACAGTATCCCCTCATCACTCAGGATATTGCCGCGGCGAGGTTCGATACGCTTGTTCCACGTCACCATGTACATGGATACCTCCTTCCAGAATGAGCGCTCCAAATACATCACACGTACCAGCTTGACGGTAACAAACAGCGCGACGGCGCCCATCAGTATCATCAGCCACCTGAAGCGTGCCACATACTTGTCGTCTATCCCCTTCCTCTCCATCAGCGTCTTCTGTTACCTGTTTTCAGTATGAACGGTGCCTGCTCGGCCGACTGGAGTCCGTAGTTGCCGGATCCGACAGCCTTCTCTATATAGGACGGCTTGCTCTTGGCAGACACGTCACTTGTTATGTTCAGGGCCTGATAGCGCACGTCTGTCAGTTCCTTCTTGAGCTTCTCGATACGTACCAGGTCACACTGGCTGTCATAACGGTTGGCTATGTAGAACAGCACCATGCCTATCACCAGCATGATGAACGGAATCTGACGTTTCAGAAAAGCCATAATCCTGGGATCATCGCCCTTGAGAATCTGTCTGATGTTCATTTCGTTCTCAGGAGCCTCCACCTGTCTGCCGTTTATCGATTCAGCCATAGCACTGCCATTACATATATCAAATCCTTTCAGCAATTCTGAGTTTCGCACTGCGCGAGCGCGGATTGGCCGCCTGTTCAGCCGCATCAGCCATGACAGGCTTGCCTATCATGCGGAACGGCACATTGCGGTTTCCGTAGAAATCCTCCTCCACACGACCGTCCACATTGCCGCTCTTCATCACATTCTTCACCATACGGTCCTCAATAGAGTGGTATGTAATCACAACGAGCCTTCCTCCCGGCCGGAGCAGTCCCGCCGTCTTCTGCAGCATCTCCTGCAGGGCGTCCGTCTCATGGTTCACCTCCATCCGCAGAGCCTGGAACACCTTGGCCATATCCTTTCTGGCCCGTTCCCTGCCGAGGATGGGTTCGGCGATTGCGCACAGCTGTCCGGTACGTTCGATCCGCCCATTGCCGCGCGCCGAAACGATGGTCCTTGCCAGACGGTTCCCGCACTGGAGTTCTCCATAGAGGAAGAACAGACGCGCCAGCTTTTCCTCGTCGTATCCGTTCAGGACATCGGCCGCGCTCATGCCGTCCTTCTGGTTCATGCGCATGTCTATCGGAGCATCGAAGCGGAAGGAGAATCCGCGCTGCGCTTCATCAAAATGATGCCACGACACCCCGAGATCGGCGATAATGCCGTCCAGCTGCTCCACCCCGTAATAGCGCATGAAATTGCGCATGTAGCGGAAGTTGCTGTAAACAAATGTGAAACGGCTGTCAGGAAGAGCATTTGCCATGGCATCCGCATCCTGGTCGAAACCGTAGAGACGGCCCTTGTCCGATAGTCTGGATAGTATTTCGCGGGAATGTCCCCCGCCGCCGAAAGTGGCGTCAGCATAGACCCCGTCGGGGGACACAACCAATCCGTCTACGCTCTGTGTGAGAAGGACCGGTACGTGATATGTCGTCTCGTTTGTCTCCAATCTACTGCTATGTGACAGATCGCTTTCACTCGGCCATAAACTCTTTTATTCCCTTCGCAAAGTCGGCATCGCTCATGAACGGTTCTCCGTTTCCACACCCTGCGTCCGCCACGGAAGGAGCCCAGACCTCTATCGTCTGTTCCATTCCGACGAACAGCGCCTCCTGCACGATTCCGACCCGTTCGAGCAGAGCGCGCGGTATCAGCATGCGCCCGTTGGCATCAAGCGTCAGCTCCTGCGCTTCCGAAATAAGCTTGCGGTAAACCATCTGCTGAACGTTGTCAAAACGGTTCAGTCTGGCGCGGGCCTTCTCTATCTCGGCCTTCCACTGGCATTCCGGATAAATCACCAGACAGTTCTCGAAGAAATCACGGCGCACAATCAGCGTAATCTCCTTCTGATCCGCCTCCTGAGAGGCCTCAGACTGGAGACTGCGTCGGAATGCCGCCGGCAGGAACACCCTGTTCTTGCTGTCAAGCTTCGCCTGAAACTGTCCGATAAAACTCATCTTTCTCCACTCGGGGTTAATACAGGTTCCAAAATTAGACATTTTGCCCCACTTTACCCCACAACTCCCCACTTTTTAATCAAAAGTTTTCAACAGGCGGTTGATAAGTCTGTTAATCCGCAA
>JAKSIW010000046.1 GCA_024398555.1 Bacteroidaceae bacterium
ATTTCCGTCCGAAATCTGCGGGAATCTCACCCCATCGTTTGGTGTCCCATTTGATGATGGAATTGCGGAAACGGTTCTGCTGAAGCCAGCTTTCGGCCCGCGAAATGACACGGAACAGTTCCTCTGTCTCAGCAGTTCGGGCCAGCTTAGTCTTGCACTGTCCCGCCTTCACCCACAGAATGGCATTGCGGCTATCACTGTATATCGGCCAGTCCAGCCCCTTATTCCGGAGAAGAGCCAAAGCATGAACTATCGCCAGGAACTCCCCTATGTTGTTTGTGCCGAGAGTCGGTCCGAAATGGAAGACCTCCTGATTCGCCCCTAGAAAAATGCCGCGGTACTCCATCTGACCGGGATTGCCGCTACAGGCCGCATCCACGGCCAATGCATTGCGCAGGACCTCCTGGGGAAGGGGACGCGGCTCGCTTTTTTTCCTGACACGGCCGGAGGAAGGAGCCTTTTTATCAAGAAAGTCATCCGGTCTGCCGGCAAATGCCCTTTCCGCCTCCTCACGCGTCTCAAATCCCTTATAGACCGCACCTTTCCAAGACTCCACCTGCAGGCGGCACTCCTCCCAGCTGGTATATATGCCGGGAACAGCCCCCACCCACACGACGTAGTACTTGACCGATGCCATCCGCAAAAAGCAATTACATTCTGTCAGGCACTTCTATTCCAAGCAGTCCCATGCCCAGACGAATCACCTTACCGACATTGGCAGTAAGCACGATACGGAACAGTTTCATAGCCTCGTTCTCCTCGTGCATGATGCTGAAGTCGTGATAGAACTGGTTGAACTCCTTGACCAGATCATACACATAATTAGCAATAGCCGACGGATTGTAGTCCTGTCCGGCCTGAAGTACCACCTGACGGAAGTTCACAAGCTGCTGTATTATCGATATCTCCTTCTCTGAGAGTGTCAGACCGTCGGCATTCAGCTTCTCAGGAACTGCGATACCCTCTTCCGCAGCCTTGCGCAGAATAGAACAGATACGGGCATGCGTATATTGGATAAACGGACCTGTATTGCCGTTGAAGTCAATGGATTCCTCAGGATTGAATGTCATGTTCTTACGGGCATCGACCTTCAGAATGAAGTACTTGAGAGCACCCAGACCGATCATGCGGATGATGTCATCGGCAGCCTCCTTGTCCAGACCATCCAGTTTGCCAAGTTCCTCAGATGTCCTGCGCGAAGTCTCAATCATATCCTCGATGAGGTCATCCGCATCCACCACCGTTCCCTCGCGGCTCTTCATACGACCGTTCGGCAGTTCCACCATACCGTAGCTGAAATGAACCAGATCCTTGCCCCACTTGAAGCCAAGACGGTCCAGAAGGATGGACAGAACCTGGAAATGATAGTTCTGTTCATTGCCCACCACATATATCATCCTGTCAATAGGGAAGTCCTCGAAACGCAGCTTCGCCGTACCTATATCCTGAGTCATATATACCGATGTTCCATCACTGCGGAGCAACAGCTTCTGGTCCAGACCGTCAGCTGCAAGGTCAGCCCAAACCGAGCCGTCCTCCTTGCGGAAGAAGAGTCCCTTCTCCAGGCCCTCCAGAACCTTGGCCTTCCCCTCGAGATAAGTCTGTGACTCGTAGTATATCTTGTCGAAGCTCACGCCAAGACGACGGTAAGTCTCATCAAATCCGGCATAAACCCATTCGTTCATCATAGTCCACAGAGAGCGCACCTCCTTGTCGCCCGCCTCCCAGCGGACCAGCATATCGTGAGCCTCGCGCATCAGCGGCGACTCCTGTTCGGCCTTTGCCTTGGCAGCCTCCTGAGCTTTCTCGTCCAGCTGGTCATAGTCTGCAGGCAGCAGGCTCTTCACTTCCTCCTTGAAATGCTTGTCAAACAGGACGTAATAGTCGCCAATCAGATGATCGCCCTTCTTGCCGCTATTCTCCGGAGTCTCGCCGTTACCCCACTTCTGCCATGCCAGCATTGACTTGCAGATGTGGATGCCACGGTCGTTGACGATATTGGTCTTCACTACCTTATTGCCGCAGGCGGCCATTATTCTGGCCAGCGAATTACCCAGCAGATTATTGCGGACATGTCCCAGATGCAGAGGCTTGTTGGTGTTCGGAGATGAATACTCAATCATCACTAGCGGAGAATTCCCGGTTGCCTTCGTAATTCCGTATTCCGCATCTTCATTGACACCGTTCAGCATGTCAATCCAAAACGACGGGGATATGACCAGATTCAGGAATCCCTTGATTACATTGAATCCGCACACTGCCGGTTCATTGGCCTTCAGCCACTCTCCAATCTCGGTTGCTGTCTGCTCCGGTCCCTTGCGTGACATCTTCAGGAACGGGAACACCACTACCGTGAAATGTCCCTCGAACTCCTTCTTGGTTTTCTGTACCTGAACCATCGAGGTCTGCACCTCCTGTCCGTAAAGTCCGCTTACGGCCTTCGCCGTACCCTCAGAAATCAACTGTTCTATATTCATATTCAAAACATTTTTCTTATCCTGTCGATGCCCGCCACGAGAGCATCTATCTCACTCTTCCCATTATACATGGCAAACGAAGCCCTCACAGTTCCGGGTATTCCGAAACGCTCCATCAGCGGCTCCGCACAATGATGTCCCGTCCGAACCGCTATGCCAAGCTTGTCCAGCAGTGTCCCCATATCCGCAGGATGGACATCCCCTACCAGGAAAGAAATCACTCCACTCCTGTCAGGTGCCTGACCGATAATCCTCATTCCCGGTATCGTGTTCAGCGCATCCAGCGCATACGAGCACAGTTCCCTCTCATGACGTTCGATGCTGTCCAGTCCCACCTCGGTCATGAAATCCAGAGCCCGCGCCAGAGCAATGGCCCCGATATAGTCCGGAGTACCGGCCTCGAACTTGAACGGCAGTCCGTTGTATGTCGTCCCGGCAAACGAGACATGCTTTATCATCTCGCCGCCACCCTGATACGGAGGCATCTGTTCCAGCAGACCGCGCCTGCCATAAAGGACTCCTATTCCCGTCGGACCGTAAGCCTTGTGTCCGCTGAAAGCATAGAAATCCGCATCAAGTGCCTGCACATCTACTTTCATATGCGGTACCGACTGCGCTCCGTCTATCGCTACAGGAATGCCTTTGGAATGCGCTTCTGCAATAATCTCCGCCACCGGATTAACTGTACCGAGAACATTCGACACATGAGCCACGCTGACTAACTTCACCTTCGAAGCAAGCATCTGCCTGAAGGCATCCATATCCAGCAGTCCATCATCAGTGACAGGAATTACCCTAATCGTGAAGCCGTACTGCTCCGCCTGAATCTGCCACGGCACAATATTGCTATGATGCTCCATGCCGGATAAGACTATCTCATCGCCCGGTTTCAGGAATGCTTTTGAGAAGGAAGAAGCCAGAAGATTCAGGCTTTCGGTAGTTCCGCGCGTGAAGATGACTTCCTCCGTGCTGCCCGCACCGATAAAACGGCGTACAGTCTCACGTGCCGCCTCCATCTGATCGGTAGCCTTCTGCGAAAGGAAATGCACGCCTCTGTGAACATTGGCATTGACGTTACGATAAGCATCGCTGATAGTGTCAATGACGCACAGCGGTTTCTGCGCCGTAGCTGCATTATCCAGATATACAAGCGGTTTGCCGTAAATCTTCTGTTCCAGTATCGGGAACTCCCTTCTTATCTTAGTCAAGTCCATCATCTGATCATTTACATATCTGACAGCCCTCGCACAGATTGGAGCCACTCTTGAAACGGCGTTCCACCAGATGTCTCAGGCGCTGCTGCAACGGCTCCAGACTTATGCGGGAAATCACCTCATCTGTGAATGCCATCATCAGCAGAGTTCTGGCATCCGACTCCGATATGCCGCGTTGCCTCATGTAGAAAAGCGCCTTGTCGTCCAACTGCCCTACAGTAGCACCATGACTGCACTTCACATCATCGGCATATATCTCCAGCTGCGGCTGGGTAAACATCCTCGCCGTGCGTTTCATGCATATATTGCGGTTGGTCTGCTGCGATACGGTACGCTGCGAGCCCTCGCGCACGAGAACCTTTCCGGCAAATGAGCCGACAGCTTCACCATCCAGCACATATTTGAACAGTTCGTCGCTCTGGCAGTCAGACACCTGATGATCCACGAATGTCAGATTATCCACATGCTGGCTGCCATCCACAACTGCCACACCATCGAGCATCAGACTCGCGCCCTTTCCGGCCAATGTCACGTATGCGGAATTGCGCGTCATTCCATTATTCAGAGTCACTCCTGCCATGCGGACACTGCTTCCGGCATCCTGCCTTACAAAAAGCTCTGACACGCGCTTGTTTGTATGGGCTGTCTCCTCCAGATCATAGAGTTCCAGCGACGAATCCTCACCGGCAAACACCTCTGTCACCTGATTGACCAGGTAGTTTCTGGAATCAGCGGAATGATCGCATACCAGCAGTTTAAGTCCCGAACCGCGTCCGAGCACCACCAGAATACGACGTGTCACCATCATATCGACAGGTGACTGAAGCAGTGTCACCAGTTGTACGGGTTTCTCTATTGTAACGCCGTCCGGCACAATCACCACGAATCCGTCCTGTGCGAACAGAGTGTTCAATGCGGCAATGCCTGGTCGCTGCATATCAGCAAGCTTTCCATAGTACTCAGCAATTGTATCAGGAAACATACCGGCCTGCTCGCACAATCCGCCTATTATCACTCCGTCTGCCAGAGATGTCCTCTGCGACAAATCCGATGCCACAAAGCGGTCATCAGCCAGATAATATGCCAATGTGCTCAGATTGGGCACGCTGCAGCGGAACCTGTCACTGACCCCAACGGGAATCCTGACACGTCCGAGATTCATTCCCCAATCCGGTTCGAACCATCGGGCGATATCAGTATGAAGATACTCCTCAAGTTGTTTTGTCGGCAGTCCGAACGTCTCCAATGCCGCAAGCGCATCCTCGCGAAGTGAATTCATCACCCCGCAGGAACCGTTCCCGACAAGCGTCCGGTTCTCCCTGTACAATCCGGTATAAACCTTTTCTGACATCACTTCCCTGCAGTTTCAAACTCCCTGATAACCCAGTCGTAGCCGCGCTCCTCCAGTTCCAGAGCCAGTTCAGGCCCTGCTGTCTTTATTATCCGGCCATTGTACAGCACATGAACGATGTCCGGCTTTATGTAATCCAGCAGACGCTGGTAGTGGGTTATCACTATCACTGATGTCTCCGGACTCTTCAGCCGGTTCACTCCATCGGCCACTATCCTCAGTGCATCAATATCCAAACCTGAATCCGTTTCGTCCAGAATACTCAAAGACGGCTCCAGAACGGCCATCTGGAATATCTCGTTGCGTTTTTTCTCACCTCCACTGAAGCCTTCGTTCACGGAACGGTTCATGAACTTCGCGTCCAGTCCCACAAATTCCCTCTTCTGCTTCATCAGTTTCAGGAAATCGGCAGCCGCCACAGGTTCCAGACCCTGATATGCACGCTTTGCATTCAACGCAGCACGCATAAAATTGGTCATGCTCACGCCTGGTATCTCCACAGGATACTGGAAGGACATGAACAGTCCCTCGTGAGCACGGTCCTCCGGTGACATCTCCAAGAGATTACGTCCCTTGAAAGTGACCGTACCGGCAGTCACCTCATAACTCGGATGTCCTACCAGCACATTGCTCATCGTACTCTTTCCTGAACCGTTAGGTCCCATGATGGCATGTACCTGGCCGGCCTTCACCTCCAGATTGATGCCCTTCAATATTTCCTTGCCGCCTATACAGGCATGCAGATTATCTATCCTCAGCATAATTATTATCCTGTTGTATTTTCCAATGACAGCGAGAGAAGACGCTGAGCCTCCACTGCGAACTCCATTGGAAGTTTGTTCAGTACTTCCTTGGCATATCCGTTCACAATCAGTCCGATAGCCTCCTCCGTCGGTATTCCGCGCTGGTTGCAGTAGAACAGCTGGTCCTCCGATATCTTCGATGTGGTCGCTTCATGCTCCACCACAGCCGTCTCGTTATGAATGTCCATATATGGGAACGTATGCGCCCCGCACTCACTTCCAAGCAGCAGGGAATCGCACTGGCTGTAGTTTCGGGCTCCGTCAGCCTCAGTTCCGACCTTGACAAGTCCGCGGTATGAATTCTGACTGTGTCCTGCGGAAATACCCTTGCTGATTATCGTACTGCTGGTATTACGACCCAGATGTATCATCTTGGTACCAGTATCCGCCTGCTGCCAGTTGTTGGTCAGAGCCACAGAATAGAACTCTCCCTGACTGCCGTCTCCACGCAACACACAGCTCGGATACTTCCAGGTAATGGCAGAACCTGTCTCCACCTGAGTCCATGACAGCTTGCTGTTCACGCCGCGCAGGTCTCCACGCTTTGTCACAAAATTATACACGCCACCGCGTCCGTTTTCATCACCCGGATACCAGTTCTGAACCGTGCTGTACTTGACCTCCGCACGATCCAGCACCACGATCTCCACAATTGCCGCATGGAGCTGGTTCTCATCACGCATCGGCGCTGTACAGCCCTCCAGATATGACACATAGCTGTCATCATCAGCAACAATTAGGGTTCGTTCGAACTGTCCTGTACCGGACGCATTGATTCTGAAATATGTAGACAGTTCCATCGGGCATCGTACACCCTTTGGAATATACACGAATGATCCGTCACTGAATACGGCGCTGTTCAATGCCGCGTAGAAATTATCCCTGTAGTTGACGACAGACCCCAGATACCTGCGTACAAGTTCCGGGTGTTCCCTTACAGCCTCGCCAATAGAGCAGAAAATCACACCCTTCTCGGCAAGGTTCTTTCTGAAAGTCGTTTTCACAGACACTGAGTCCATCACAGCGTCCACAGCCATACCTCCGCTCAGAGCAAGACGCTCTTCAAGCGGCACTCCGAGTTTGTCAAAAGTCTTCATGAGCTGCGGATCTATCTCGTCCGTAGACTTCGGACCCTTGTTCTTCACCGACGGTGCTGCATAATACGAGATATTCTGAAAGTCAATAGGAGGAATATTCAGATGTGCCCACGACGGCATTTTCATGGTAAGCCATTGCCTGTAAGCCTTCAGGCGGAACTCCAGCAGCCATTCAGGCTCGTCTTTTCTGGCAGAAATGAGACGGACGGTATCCTCCGTCAGACCTCTCTCAAAGATATCAGTCTGAATGTCTGTCGTAAATCCATAGCGGTATTTCTCTTCGGAAATCTGCCGGACAAGAATATTGTCTTTCCCCTCTTCCATTCACACATTGTCATCAGAGATGCCATTCGTGACATTGTATTCCCTGACCTTATCCCAAGCCCAATGCAGACATGCGTCCGTCGTCTTGCGGACAGGCTCGTACAATACCGGAGAATGACCCTCGCTGTTTTCTGTTATTTTTTCCGACACGCCGGAAATTTCCATCAGTTGTATGAGCAGACCGGTAACAATCAGGAACTTGATCAGTCCGAAAGCACTACCCAGAATGCGGTCCATAAAACCGAGACCTGCCGCCTTGAACAACTTTGCCAAAAGAGTCCCGACCCACGAGAGGAGCAACGGAACCACAATCAGAATCAGGATGAACGCCGTCACGGACGCCGTTTTTTCGGACATCGCAAATGTCTTGAGAATCAGAACAGAAAACGGTTTGCTGAAGAACGAACCGATTATCAGACCGGCTATCAGTCCTCCCAAACTGAAAGCCTGTCTGATAATACCCCTTATGAAACCTGTCACAAGTCCTATGGCCAGCATCAGAATGATGGCCATATCCACAAATGTCAGACTACTTGCATCCAGCGCCATTCCTCATTACAGGGTCTGCTTGACCTCCACCTCCATGAAAGTCTCAATCATATCACCGGTCTGCAGATCATTGAAGCCGACCAGGCTTATACCACATTCCATATTGGTGACTACCTCGCGGACATCATCCTTAAAGCGTTTCAGAGCAAGAATGTCACCCGTATGGATAACGATGCCGTCACGGATGACACGTGCCTTGTCGTTACGTTTCACCTTACCCTCACGGACGCGTCCACCGGCCACAGTACCGACCTTTGATATATGGAATACCTCCATAACCTCGATGGTCGAAGTAACTTCCTCCTTGACCTTCGGGGCGAGCAGGCCCTCCATAGCGGCCTTGACCTCGTCAATCGCGTCGTATATGATCGAATATATGCGAATATCCACATCATGCTGTTCGGCCAGTTTCTTTGCTGCACCTGAAGGACGCACATCGAAACCGATGATGATGGCATTCGATGCGGCAGCAAGGCTGACGTCACTTTCAGAGATGGCACCTACAGCCTTGTGAATGACATTGACCTGCACCTGAGGCGTTGACAGCTTGATCAGAGAATCTCCAAGAGCCTCAACGGAGCCGTCCACATCGCCCTTTACAATAAGATTCAGTTCGTGGAAGTCACCCAGCGAGATTCTACGGCCGATTTCATCAAGCGTCAGAGTTGTAGTGGTACGGATACCCTGTTCACGCTGCAGCTGCTCACGCTTGCCGGTAATCTCACGGGCCTCACGTTCGGATTCCACCACATTGAATGTCACACCTGCAGCAGGAGCACCGTTAAGTCCGAGAATCAGAGCCGGTTCCGACGGTCTGGCACCCTTCAGCTTCTGGTTACGTTCATTGAACATAGCCTTGACCTTACCCCAGAAAGTACCGGCAATGACAATGTCGCCGACTTTCAGCGTTCCGTTGGCAACCAGAACCGTAGCCACATAACCACGTCCCTTATCCAGAGAAGACTCAATGATAGTACCTGTAGCATTTCGGTTCGGATTGGCTCGCAGGTTCAGCATTTCTGCCTCAAGCAGCACCTTCTCCATCAGTTCCGGTACACCGGTACCCTTCTTTGCAGAAATATCCTGAGACTGATACTTGCCACCCCAGTCCTCAACCAGATAGTTCATCTGGGCAAGCTGCTGCTTAATCTTTTCAGCATCAGCCGCCGGCTTGTCCACTTTGTTGATGGCAAAGACCATAGGAACATTCGCGGCAGTGGCATGTGCTATTGCCTCCTTGGTCTGAGGCATCACATTGTCATCGGCAGCAACGATGATGATGGCAATATCAGTCACCTGAGCACCTCTTGCACGCATTGCCGTAAAGGCCTCGTGACCAGGAGTATCCAGGAATGTAATATGTCGTCCGTCTTCCAGTTTCACATTGTATGCACCAATATGCTGTGTGATACCTCCGGCCTCACCGGCGATCACGTTTGCCTTGCGGATATAATCCAGAAGTGAAGTCTTGCCATGGTCCACATGACCCATAACAGTCACAATCGGAGCGCGGGACTCCAATTCATCTTCCGAATCCTCATGTTCGGTTATGGCCTGAGCTACTTCAGCACTCACGTATTCAGTAGTAAATCCGTACTCATCCGCCACAATATTGATAGTCTCAGCATCAAGACGCTGGTTAATGGAAACCATCATTCCGATACTCATACATGTGGAAATGACCTGAGTGACAGGAATGTTCATCATCGTCGCAAGTTCATTGGCGGTAACGAACTCTGTCAGCTTCAGAATGTGGCTGGACTCCATCTCCATCTCCTCCATCTCCATCTGACGGTTCAAGGCAGCCTCACGTTTCTCCTTACGATATTTGGATGATTTTGTCTTGCCCTTTGAGAACTTGGAGAATGTATCCTTAATCTGACGATTCACATCATCATTGCTGAAGTCATTGCCTTCGTTCCTTGAATGTCTGAAATCCTTGGAATTGCGTCCTCCCTGACCGCCTTTCTGACCGTTCTGATAATTACCGGACTGCCTGTTCTGGTCATTCTGCGGAGTATAACCCTCAGTCTTGTTGATATCAACCTTTTCGCCGCCGATGCGAACACGTGTCTTCTTGTGTCGGGCCTCACCTGAACCTGCATCACCGGGTGTCTGGTTTCTGCCGATTTCCTTCATCAGATTGTCCTTGAACTGCTGACGTTGCTGCTGGCGCTGCTGCTCCTTGGCATCGCGTTCCTTCTTCTTCTCCTCCTTGCTCTTCTTCTTCGGACGTGTCGACTGATTGATGGCACTCAGATCGATTTTTCCGACAGTCTTGAGCTTGAGGCCGGCATCAGGATGGCTCAGTTTGAAAACCTCGTCCTCCTTCGGCTCAGAATCATTGCCGGACTGGTCAGAAACCTCCTTCGGTTCAGAATCAGGTTGAGCCTGCACCATTTCCTCTGCCTCAGGCTCCGGCTCACTCTGGACAGCAGGCTTTTCAGGCACCTCCACGCTGACAGTTGCCGGCAGCACATTGTCCGCGGCAGACTCTTCCTCAGCAGGCTCTACCACAGGCTGTGGTTCTGCAGGACTGTCTGCAACCGCATTGGCAGATTCGTCAGCATCCTTCGCATGACCTTTCCTCTTTCGGGTTTCTCCCAAATCTATCCTGCCCACTGTCTTGATCTGAATGGACGGTTCCGGGACGACCTCTTCCGTCATTCCGACCGGTTCTGCCTCCACTGCAGTCCCAACTGTCTCAGGCTGCTGCTCA
Source organism: Bacteroidaceae bacterium (assembly GCA_024398555.1). GTDB lineage: Bacteria > Bacteroidota > Bacteroidia > Bacteroidales > Bacteroidaceae > Colenecus. The sequence continues at coordinate 10,535 of JAKSIW010000046.1, forward strand.
GCCACAATCTCATGAGGCTTTTCAACGATTTCCTCTACGGCAGGAGCACTCTCCGGTTTCTGCACGGGCTCATTCTCCTCACCGCCTGAACGCTGACGCCTTTCCTGCAGGAATCTGGTAGCCGCATCCTTGAGGGACTTGTCGCTGCTGAACTCCTCGATAAGGATGTTGTACTGCTCATCGGTCAATTTCTGGTTCAGGTCATCAGTAATCTCCTGAAAACCCTTCTTATGGAGAGACTCCACCAGAGTGGAAGCTCCCACATTCAATTCTCTCGAAACTTTACCTATTCTTATTGCCATCAGATAAAAACAATGTTTCTTTTACTTGATAATGAATTTTGCGAATTCCGGCTCATCCGAGAACTCAGAAGCCAGGATGGAGAGAACGTTGTCCACCTGCTCCTCCTCAAGGTCAGCCTTCTCGACCAGTACTTCACGCGAAGCTCGCAGCACAGCCTTGGCAGTATCCAGTCCAAGAGTCTGGAAAGCATCTATTATCCAGTCCTCGATATCTCCACGGAAATCCTCCAGATAGACATCCTCCTCCGAAGTCTCCTCCTCAAGTTCGCGATATACATCAATCGTATATCCTGTCAGCATGCTGGCAAGCTTGATGTTCATACCGCTCTTACCGATAGCCAGAGATACCTGATCCTGTTTCAGATAAACATCCGCGCGTTTGTTCTCCTCGTCCAGTTTGAGTTCGGAAACCTTGGCCGGACTCAGTGCACGACGGATAAACACATCCGTATTGGAAATGTAGTTGATCACGTCAATGTTCTCGTTCCTGAGCTCGCGTACAATTCCATGGATACGGGCGCCCTTCACGCCGACGCATGCTCCCACCGGATCAATACGGTCATCATACGACTCAACGGCAATCTTGGCTCTCTCGCCGGGAATACGTGCAATCTTCTTGATTGTAATCAGTCCGTCTGCAATTTCAGGAACTTCCTGTTCAAACAATCTCTGAAGGAACATATTGGAGGTCCTGCTGAGAATAATCTTAGGATTGTTCACATTGTCCACATGGTCGACAATGGCACGGACAGACTCGCCCTTGCGGAAGAAATCGCCCGGAATCTGCTCAGTCTTGGGAAGAAGCAGTTCATTGCCTTCTTCGTCAAGCAGCAGGATTTCCTTCTTCCATATCTGGTACACGTCTGCAGTAATGACTGTTCCGACTTTCTCCAGATACTTGTGATACAGGCTGTCCTTCTCCAGTTCAAGAACCTTCGATGCGAGCGTCTGTCTGAGATTCAGAATAGCCCTGCGTCCGAACTTTGAGAAATCGACAGGTTCAGTCACCTCTTCACCCTCCTCGAAATCTTCGTCTATCTTGCATGCTTCCGTCAGGGAGATCTGAGTATTCGGGTCCTCCAGATTTTCATCTGCCACCACTACACGGGTACGCTGTATCTCACAATCACCCTTATCCGGATTGACGATAACCGAATAGTTCTCGTCCGTTCCGAACATCTTGGAAATAACACTGCGGAAGCTCTCTTCCAGAACACTGACCAAAGTCATGCGGTCGATGTTCTTCAGCTCCTTGAATTCCTGAAACGTATCGACCAGTGTGATCGATTCAGCTTTCTTGGCCATTTTACTTTAAACTGATTAAGTATTTTGTATAATTTATTTCGTCATATTTGAACCGGAGTTCGACATCAGTCAGTACAGGGCGCTTCTTCCCCTCCACATTCATCTTCTGCTGAGTCTTCAGTACAAATCCATCGGCGTCAGCATCCAGCAACACACCCTTCAGCTTTGCGCCTGTCCTTGGCAGAACCTCAACATTCTGACCAATGTGGTTGACATACTGCTGCAGCACCTTGAAAGGCTGGCCGATTCCGGCAGACCCGACTTCCAACTCGTAATCCTCCACCTCACGGTCCAGATTCGATTCTATGAAACGGCTCAGTTCCACACAATCGTCTATCCAGACGCCTTCGGGATGGTCTATCTCAACCACAATACGGTTGTCACGGCTGACATTCACATCCACAAGAAAATAGTTCTCCTTGCTTTCCAGCCACTGCTGAGCGAGACCGGCTACGAGTTTGCTTTCAATCATATAGTTGTTTCAACAAATTTGATTCAGACAAGTGTCCCGTATGGAAACGAAAAAGAGGCCTCACAGCCCCTCTCACAACCTCCATAACGATACAAAAGTACGGCGAAAATCCGTTCTGTGCAAATTTTCGCCGTACTTATTACGATATTTCTTACAATCCCATATATGACAGCATCCTTGCTGCATAGCGGCGGCCGAGTTCGCGGCTGCCCTTCAGATTGAAGTGAAGATGGTCACGGCCTGCTTCACATCCGGCAGCAGGAACAACCATTGCCTGCGGAAGTACCTCAGGAAGCTTCTGCATCACCTCATTGTGAGCAGCGCACACGCCCTTCTGGTCTGCAGCTACGACTTCTCCTGCCAGCAGCGGAATAGAACCGGCCTCAAGACCGAGGTCTGCCAGGATATTGTCATAAACCTTCTTCACATTTGCAGGCCATTCAGGATCATTGGTGTTAGTCTCACCCTGATGAAGCAGAATACCCTTGATGACGCCATCCTGCTGAGCCTTCTTGCAGAGTTCAATCAGACGGTTGTAAGGATTGCCACCATATTCGTTCACAATGTTCTTCATCCAGCCTGCCTGGTTTGGTATGTATGCCTCGAACTTGTCCTTGTCGAACAGATCGATGGAACAGCCTGCCACAGCAACCATAACGACACCGACGCGAACCTCTTCCGGGAGTTCCTTGACCATGGTACGGCCGAAGTAGTCAGCCGGAGTCAGACCTGTACCACAACGTGCAAGCGGCGGGACTGCTGTACGCCACTCGCCCATTTTTCCGCTCTCGCAGTCCACAGCGTTCATCGTCAGGAAACGGGGACTTACATTCTCCAGATCCTGCTGTGCAGGTTTCGGATTACCCTCCATATTAGACTGACCTATACAGATGTAGATGTGAAAATTCGGGTCAGGCTGCGCCATCACCATCATTGCCGCCATCACGAATCCGGCCAGCAAGAACAATCTCTTTTTCTTCATTTCTCTTTACGTTATTAATCAGTTATTACAATTATTCCCAAATTGATGCTTTTGCAATTTTCGCAAAAATCCATGAAAAAACCAATAATAGACCGGACAAAAAGCCTGTCAGTATCAAAAAACATATACTTTTGTCTGAAACAGACATTTCATGCTTTATGGGTAAGAAAACAGCAAGAGCCAATCATTCATTCATGCTCGGCTCATTCATTCTGATAATACTTCTTTTTCTGACTGTATTTCTGTTTCTTATGTGGGCATTCAAAGCATTTCAGAAGCAGGAAGAGGAACAGACCCGCAATGATCGCTATGAAATACTCATTGACAGCAGTTCATTGGGCGTCCCGTTGAAGATATACGTCAGCGACGGTATTGACGACAGCCTGATTTTCAGCGGCACTCCGTCAGCGGAAATGACACTGAGCGTAGGACGGTTCGCAGAGGAGAGCACTCTTCTGGCTGTCGATGAAGAAAGCGATCAGGTATCAGTCATACCTCTGCCGAAAGAAAGTGCCAGAATCACTCTTCATCGCAGCGGCTCTGAATTCACCGTCGAATGACCCCGTTCAGGTCAAAGGCATAAATTGTCTCATATATCTGATCCAGTCCGAACAGTATTCCGCGCTTCGCATCATAGGCTATTGAGCCTACACACTGGTCCAGTTCGGCACCTCCTATCAGATTGCCTTCCCAGTCCATCACCCTGACGGACGGATTCTTCAGACGTTCCCCATTCTCATCAGACTCCTCATTAAGATACAGTAATATGAAGAAATCATCACATGTAGCACAGTCGCCACAGGACATCAGTTCACTGTCAGGCAACATTCTTGAAGAACCGTTTACCAGTCCGCTGAAAGAAATGCCACCCTTGCGGAACAGCACCTTTACAGACTTTGTTTCCATATCAAAAATATTCAGATAGGACGTAATGTTACAGGCATATAGAACTTTTGATTTGTCCGGTCTGACATGCATTCTTCCTGACGTCATAATCATTCTGCCAAACGATCGCATGTCATCAAAGTCAATAGTCTTCAAACCCAAATCTCCAAAAAGCGGAATCTCCGTTTCAACAGAATCATGCACACATATAAACTTGGGACTCTGATAACACTGTTCATTATCATCGTAATACAATCCTACGTTCTTGAAATAATCTGCGCCATCTAAAAAGACAGTTCCATCCCAGACAAAGTCGTCTCCATTTCCAGCACTATATACTCTGTCAACAACCGTTCTCGTCTGCGCCACAGACTCATCCAAATCAATAAATTTCAACTTCGACCAGTTATCTGTCATTACCATCTCACTGTGACCGTCCGTATCTTTGACAAACTGCCTCAACTCAAAACTCGGTTCAGTAAAATCCGTCCTTGCCTGACCTTCCGGACAGATTGAAGCAAGTTCCTCGTATGAAGCAACATCCAGAATCGTCACCTGGGCATTTCTGTCCGAAGTATTAACAATCAGGTAGTCATCGCATACGGAAATCTGCTGCGCACCGAGTATCTCAACCGGCACTTCACTACCAGTCAGCTGCATATACTCACCATCGTCTACGTATTCATGCAGGTCAACGAGAAGAAAGTCAGTATCTGAATCACCCGCACACGAAAGCAGCATTATGATAGCTGTAAGTACAACAATGCAGACCAAATTTGATTTAGCAGACAATTTCATAGCAGATCAATTTCAAAATGTCATTAATGATGATGTGACATACGAAATCCATAAATTCCTTATATACCCATTTA
>JAKSIW010000047.1 GCA_024398555.1 Bacteroidaceae bacterium
GAATCACTGTCGGGAGTCCGCCCCCCACATCATCTTGTCCCTCAGCGTGGAGAAGAAGTCGGAGCCTTCCGGCTTGATGACGTGAATCTGGTGCGGTGCGCGGACGATTCCGATTTCCGTTCCGTCAGGGCAGCTGAAGCTCCGTCCGTCGATTGAGACCAGGAAGCTGTGACTGCGGCTCTCCACATTGAGCGTGATGGCGCGGCTGTTCTGGAGAATCAGCGGGCGCATTGTCAGACTGTGCGGTGCCACCGGAGTCAGCTCGATGACATCTGTACCGGGGGCGATGACAGGACCGCCCACGCTTAGTGAGTATGCCGTTGAACCGGTCGGAGTCGCAATGACAAGACCGTCGGCCATGTAGGTCGTGAGCGGTGTGCCGTCCACATCGGTGCGGATGCTGATCATTGAGGACACATCGTGCTTGAGAATGGCTATGTCATTGAGCGCGAACGGAGTATATCCTTCAGGCAGTCCCTTCATGCGTATCTCGAGGAGCGAGCGCTTCTCAATGCAGTATCTGCCTTCATGAATCAGTCTGATGGCATCGCAGGCCTTCTGCTCGGTCGTGTCCGCCAGAAAACCCAGACGGCCGGCGTTTATGCCCAGCATCGGAATGCACTTGCCGCCTATCCTCATGGCCGTGCGCAGGAATGTGCCGTCTCCTCCTATGCTGAATACGGCATCTGCAGTAAAATTGTCATCGCTGATGATTTCCGTGAATGGAATGTCCCAACCCATTCCTTCCGTCAGAAAATCCAGATACGACTTCTCGATAAGTACCTCATCTTCAAGCGAACTCAGCAGCGTGAACAGGGCACGCTGACGCTCGGTGTGTCTGCTTCGGGACGGATTTCCAAAAATGGCGATGCGCATGACTCATTTTTTTTTATACCTTTGCTCGTTGTGGCAAAGGTAGTCAATTTTTGCTTTGCTGCTAAGCTTATGACTAGGTTAAGTGTCAATATCAACAAGATAGCCACCATACGCAATGCGCGTGGCGGCAACAATCCGGATATTGTGAAAGTGGCTCTCGACTGCGAGCGCTTTGGAGCGGAAGGCATCACCGTCCATCCGCGTCCTGATGAAAGGCATATACGTCACGCCGATGTACCTGCTCTGAAGAGTGTGCTGACGACGGAATTCAATATTGAGGGATATCCTTCCCGGGATTTCATTGATCTTGTGATAGCAAACCGTCCCGCTCAGGTGACGCTTGTTCCCGACTCGCCGGAGCAGATTACCTCCAATGCCGGATGGGATACGGAGAGGAACCTTTCAATGCTGACGGACATCGTGAAGGAGTTTCAATCGGCAGGTATCCGCACATCGCTCTTTGTCGGTGCTGACGTCCGCTCGGTGGAGTATGCAGCCAAAACCGGTGCTGACAGGGTGGAGCTGTATACCGAACCCTATGCAAGCGCTTATCTGCAGAATCGCGAAGCCGCGGTCGCTCCTTTCGTCAAAGCTGCCGAGGCGGCGCGTGAGTGCGGTCTGGGACTGAATGCAGGACATGACCTCAGCCTGATCAATCTGGCTTATCTGAAGCAGATGATTCCGTGGATGGACGAGGTTTCCATCGGCCATGCACTTGTGTGCGACGCACTCTATTCAGGTTTGGAGACAACGATTCGTAAATATAAACAATGCTTAACGATATGATTTTACTACAGGCTACAATTGCCGAGGCACTTGGTGACACATCGGCTGTAACCCAGGCTGCTGCCAGTCTGGTAGAAAGCGGTACTGAGAAGATGAACCTTCTGGATATGGCCATGAAGGGCGGTTGGATAATGATAGTGCTTGCCGTGCTTTCCATTTTATGCTTCTACATCCTGTTCGAGCGACTGGGCAAGTACAAGAAGGCTGCCAACCGCGACCCGCATTTCATGGATCGCATAATCGACTATGTGAAGAATGGAGAGATCAAGTCTGCAGTAAACTTCTGTCAGGCGTTTGACACTCCTTTCGGACATATCATCGAGAAGGGTGTTTCGATGGTGGGACGTTCCCGCAGGGATATCCAGGCAGGTATGGAGAATGCAGCCAATATTGAAATCGCCAAGTTGGAGAAAGGTCTGTCCGGCATGTCCACAATCGCCAGTGCGGCTCCGATGATAGGTTTCCTCGGAACGGTCATAGGTATGGTTAGAGCTTTCTGGGAAATGGCGAACGCCGGCAACAATATCGATGTCTCGCTGCTTTCCGGCGGTATATATGAGGCAATGATAACCACTGTCGGCGGTCTGATTGTGGGTATCATCGCATTGTTCGCATACAACTTCCTGGTGGGGAAGGTTGACAGGATTACTAATGAGATGGAGTCGTTCATTCTCGACTTTGTCGATAAGGTGGGAGAGTAGGTCATGCTGAAGCGCAAAAACAAGATATCGCCGCAGTTCAGCATGTCCTCGATGACGGACATCATCTTCCTGCTGCTGATATTCTTCATGATTACGTCGACAATGGTCAGCCCGAACGCCATCAAGGTGCTGCTGCCCCAGAGTTCGCAGCAGACTTCGGCCAAGCCGCTTGCCAGGGTCATTATTGACAGGGATCTGAATTATTACACTGCATTCGGAAATGAGGATGAAATGCCTGTTCTGTATGAGGAACTGACACAATACCTTATTGATTATGCTGCGAGGGAACCGGAGATGTACGTGGCTCTGTATGCCGATGAGACCGTGCCTTACAGCGAGATTGTCAAAGTGCTGAACATTGCCAACGAGAATCAGTTCAAAGTGGTTCTGGCAACACGCCGCCCTGATAGAAGATGAAGACTGCTGAACAGAAGTTTGACTGGATGTCTGCAGCGCTGACCGTTGCGCTTCACCTGCTGGTCGGCCTGATCCTCTGGCTTGTGTGCTTTGCAATTCCGGAGAGACAGGAGGAGAGCGGTGTGCCGGTGGTCATGGGTGATATGGGCAATCTGGATACAGACTATGACTTCACGGAAATAGAGTCTGTCGCTTCTGCGTCGCAGACTCCTGTTTCGGATGTCCGGAATGAACCTTTAGTGACTCAGACACTGGAGGAGACTGTCGCTCTGGAGGATGGAGAGGAGCGTGTTGACAGAGAGGAACGTATAGATAAGGAGGAACAGCAGCGTGTGGCAGATGAGGCCGACCGGCTGATGAGGAATCTGTTCGGACAGGCTGCCGAAACGTCAACTTCATCTGAAAATGAAAGTTCTGATCTGCAGGGTGTGGCAGGAAGTCCGGAAGGTAACGCCACCCAGGGAAAGGTCACAGGTACAGGCGGTTTCGGTACGTTTGATCTGGGAGGCCGTGGTGTGGATGAGAATGGTCTGCAGCGTCCGGCATACACCGTCCAGGATGAGGGACGGGTGGTTGTCACCATTACGGTCAATCCTGCCGGAAAGGTCATAGCCACAAGTATCAACAAGCGTACGAATACAATGAATGCGACGCTGAGGGCAGCAGCCGAGGAGGCAGCCCGCAAGACTGTGTTCGCTGCTGTGAATGGTCCCGACAATCAGACCGGTACAATCACATACTATTTCAAACTCAGATAAAGCGATGGTATACGTTTTTCTTGCAGAGGGATTTGAGCCGATTGAGGCTGTAACTCCAATTGATATGCTGCGCCGTGCCGGAATTGATGTCACTTCCGTTTCCATCGGGGAATCACTGGAGGTGAAAGCCTCGCGTGATATCACGGTTCTGGCTGATATGATGTTTTCGGATGCATGCTTTTCTGATGCCGAGATGCTGATACTGCCGGGCGGTCCCGGTACTCACAGGCTGGAAGAGCATGCGGGACTCTGTTCCCTTCTGCGTGATTATGCCGCTTCCGGCAAACCGATAGCTGCCATCTGTGCCGCTCCGTCTGTTCTGGGACATCTCGGACTGCTGGACGGGCGCAGAGCCACCGTATATCCGGGGTGTGGCGATGGACTGGATAATGTCTGTTTCACCGGCCGTTTCGTGGAACAGGACGGCAATTTCATAACGGCGGCAGGTCCGGCGGCATCATTCGAGTTCGGAGCGGCCATCATCGGATATCTGCGCGGAAGCGGGGTGCGCGAATCCGTGTGCGGGTCGATGCTGGCAAACTGCGTGGGACAACAGCGTTGAGCCTATGCAGGATCTGGCACTGCGTGATGTCAAGTATCTCAAGGGAGTGGGCCCTGCCAGGGCCGAACTGCTGGAAAAGGAACTGAAGGTCCGCACGCTGGAGGATTTACTCTACTATTTTCCATACAAATACATAGACAGAAGCCGTCTGTTCACAATTCGTGAGCTGGACGGCAATATGCCGTATATCCAGCTGAAAGGACGCATAATCAGCTTCGAGACCATCGGAGAGGGTGCCAGAAAGCGTCTTGTAGCCCATTTTACTGACGGTACCGGAATCGTGGACCTGGTGTGGTTTCAGGGACAGAAATTCATTCTGGACAAATATCGGCCCGGCGTGGAATATGTGGCGTTCGGCAGACCGACGGTATTCGGAGGGCGGATCAATCTGGCCCATCCGGATCTGGATCCTCCGGACAAACTGGACATTTCGGCTATGGGCATGGTGCCTTACTACAATACTACGGACAGGATGAAGCGTGCTGGCCTGAACAGCAGCGCTATTCAGAAACTGATCCGTAACATGTTATCCCTTATTGAGGAGCCGCTGGCTGAGACCTTGCCGGACTGGCTCGTCAGACAGGAGAGGCTGATGCCGCTTGATGATGCACTGCGCGGGATTCATTTCCCTGAAAACGCGGATGAAATGCGTCGGGCGCAGTACCGTCTCAAGTTTGAGGAGCTTTTTTACGTTCAGCTGAACATCGCGCGTTTCACCTGTGAGCGTCAGAAACGGTTCAGAGGCTTCGTGCTCAACAGGGTGGGCGAGTGTTTCAACAGGTTCTATCATGAGCATCTTCCGTTCAGTCTGACTGAAGCGCAGAAGAGAGTGGTGAGGGAGATACGCTCCGATGTCTGTTCCGGACGGCAGATGAACCGTCTGCTGCAGGGAGACGTGGGCAGCGGCAAGACGATGGTGGCGCTGATGGGTATGCTCATTGCGTTGGACAACGGTTATCAGGCCTGCATGATGGCACCTACCGAGATTCTCAGCGGGCAGCATTATGCCAATATCTGTCACTATCTGGAAGGTATGGGCATCCGGGTGGAGCTTCTCACAGGCAGCATCAAGGGAAAACGTCGGCAGGCGATTCTGGAAGGGCTTGCTTCCGGTGATGTGAGGATACTCGTCAGCACTCATGCCGTCCTGGAGGACAACGTCATGTTCCACCGGCTGGGATTTGTGGTTATTGATGAACAGCATCGCTTCGGCGTGGCCCAGAGGGCCCGTCTGTGGGGGAAGAACAACAGCAATCCGCCTCATGTGCTTGTAATGACAGCTACTCCGATACCGCGTACCCTGGCCATGACACTGTATGGTGATCTGGATGTTTCTGTAATTGACGAGCTGCCGCCCGGAAGGAAGCCTGTCAGGACTGAGCATTATTATGATACGCGTCATGCCGACCTGTATTCCTTTGTCGAGGGAGAACTGAAGGCCGGACGGCAGGCGTACATAGTGTATCCTCTCATCGAGGAAAACGGGAAGATGGACCTGAAGAATCTGGAGGAGGGATATGGTATCATCTGTGAGCGTTTTGCACAATATGGCGTGAGCAAGGTCCACGGCCGGATGAAGCCTGCCGACAAGGATGCCGAGATGATGCGCTTCAAGAACGGCGAGACCCGGATTATGGTAGCGACGACTGTCATTGAGGTGGGTGTCGATGTGCCGAATGCCAGCGTCATGGTGATAGAGAATGCGGAACGGTTCGGACTGTCCCAGCTCCATCAGCTGCGCGGACGTGTGGGGCGTGGAGCCGACAAGTCATTCTGCATACTGGTGACGGGATTCAAGCTGTCGGACGACACCCGGCATCGCATTGACATAATGGTGGAGACAAGTGACGGATTCGAAATAGCGGAGGCGGATCTGAAGCTGCGCGGTCCGGGAGACCTGGAAGGTACGCAGCAGAGCGGTATCGCCTTTGACCTGAAGCTGGCGAATCTGGCGCGTGACGGAGAGCTGATAGGCAGGGTGCGTGAGATTGCCCGGGGCATAGTGGAGAAGGATGCCGCTCTGTCGATGCCGGAGCATGCGCTGCTTGCCAGACAACTTGCCAAACTTAAGAAAACTGAGTTTGACTGGTCGTCAATATCGTGACAGTTTATTATCTTTGCGTTCCAATACGTCAGAATATGTGTGAGATGTGCCAGAAGGCCCAGAAGGAAAAACCGAACACCGATGAACAGTTCGGTGAGATAATCAGGATTTGCCGCGCCCTGTATGTCAGGAAACTCGAAGACTATGGAGCTGCGTGGAGAATACTCCGTCCGGAGTCGATGACCGATCAGATATTCATCAAGGCGAAACGTATCAGAAGCATAGAGACGAAAGGCGTGAATCTGGTCGGGGAGGACATTGCATCCGAACTTATCGGCATTGTCAACTACGGCATCATGGCGCTTATCCAGCTGAAGTACGGTTATTCGGATACGGTGGACATGTCCAACGAGACAGCTGTCAAGGAGTACGATGCCTTCGCCCAGAAGATTCTGGAACTGATGAAAATAAAGAATCATGACTACGATGAGGCATGGCGTGGCATGAGAAAGAGTTCCTATACCGATCTCATCCTCATGAAACTCAACCGTACCAAGGAGATTGAGGACAACAATGGCAAGACCAAGGTGTCCGAGGGTGTCGATGCCAATTACATGGACATGGTGAACTACGCTGTATTCGGACTGATTAAAAGTAAATACGGAGACTGATGTCTGCCAGAAAAAGCCTGAGAAGATTTGAATCGGTGACAGTCGGCATAAGTCGTCTGATTGTGGCTGCATGCTTCATCTTCTCCGGTTTCGTGAAGGCCGTTGACCCTGTTGGCACGCAGCTGAAGCTGGCAGACTATATCGCGGCGTTCGGAATGGCCGAGATTCCTGCTGACATTTCTCTGATGGCCGCGTGTGTCCTGGCAGGCTTCGAGTTCCTTCTTGGAGTGTATCTGCTGTTTGGAGTTTTCGAACGGGGAACACTGTGGATGCTGGCGATTGCCGTTCTGTCATTCACCTCTCTTACCCTTTATCTGGCTCTGAAAAATCCGGTTTCCGACTGCGGCTGCTTCGGAGATGCATTGGTACTGACCAACTGGCAGACATTTGTCAAAAATGTCTTCATACTTCTGCTCACACTGCACATCATTCTATTGCGCAGATATATACGTCCGCTTATTCATGCGCGTCTGGAATGGCTCATGCCGGTCATTACCGTTCTGCTGATAGGGAATTTCATGCTGACGAACATACGCGATCTGCCGATATTCGATTTCAGACCCTACAGAATCGGTACCGATCTTCGAAGCGCCGTTTATGAGGGCAAGGACAATTCTTATGCCGATTTCTTCCTGATGGACGGGAATATGAACGATGTCACGGACATGCTGCTGGATGATGGCGGCTATACCTTTCTGGTGGTATCACCTCATATTGAGAATGCATCCCAGTCGAATATTGACATGATAAACGACCTCTATTACTATTGCTGCGATGCCGGGTATCCGATGTACGGAGTGACATCGTCCGGTCGCAACGAAGTGGGACGATGGAGGGATATGACGTATGCCGAATATGACTTTCTGCATGCAGACGATATCCTGCTGAAGACTATGATCAGGTCGGATCCGGGAATTGTGGTGCTGAAGGACGGCGTAATCGAACATAAATGGAGCGACAGCGGCATTCCAATCGATTCACAGCGGTCCTGTAGAATGGAGCAGATGAGAAGGAAATATCCTGCTCTGTCCGATGGAAGAGTCGTGCTGACTCTGACGGTCCTCTACTTCATGCTGCCGTATCTGCTGCTGATAGCTATTGACAGACTGCTCGAACGTGAATGGAGGAGCAGAAGGAATTCGAACAAACGAACTTTAAACAATAATTGAAATGAGAAAGAAAATCGTAGCTGGAAACTGGAAGATGAACAAGACTCTCCAGGAGGGAATTGAACTTGTCAAGGAAATCAACACTGCTCTTGAGGCAGACAAACCGGCATGTGATGTAGTGGTCTGCACACCGTTCATCCATCTGGCTTCAGTTACTCCGCTGGTCAATCCGTCATTGATCGGAATCGGTGCCGAGAACTGCGCAGACAAGGAGTCGGGAGCATATACCGGTGAGGTTTCTGCAGCTATGGTTGCATCGACAGGTGCAAAGTACTGCATTCTGGGTCACTCGGAGCGTCGTGCCTACTATCATGAGACCAATGAGATTCTCAAGGAGAAGGTTCTTCTGGCACTTGCCAATGGCCTTACCCCTATCTTCTGTGTAGGTGAAGTGAAGGACGAGCGCGTTGCCGGTATTCAGAACCAGGTTGTGGAGAGCCAGCTTGAAGGCGCTCTTTTCAATCTTTCCGCTGAGGATTTCGGCAAGATCGTTATCGCATACGAGCCGGTATGGGCTATCGGTACAGGTCTGACCGCTACTTCAGAGCAGGCTGAGGAGATGCACGCTTTCATCCGCTCAAAGGTTGAGGCAAAGTATGGCAAGGCAGTGGCAGAGGATTGCTCTATCCTTTATGGCGGCAGCTGCAAGCCTTCCAATGCAAAGGAACTTTTTGCCAATCCTGATGTTGACGGTGGCCTTATCGGTGGAGCTTCACTGAAGGCTGCAGACTTCAAGGGCATCATTGACGCTTGGAAGAAGTGATGATGAAACGGCTTGGTCTTGTTCCGTTCATGCTGCTGTGGGCTGTCGCAGCTGGCGCCCAGGTCAATTTCACCGATGTTCTCGAGAAGGATGTCGAGGGCGAGGGTGAAGTGCGCGTGGAGTGCGACGAACGTCTGGACAGCCTGATCGGGTATTGCATGCCTGATATTGAAGGTGAGCAGATCAAGGCTATCGGATATAGGATACAGGTATTCGCGGGTAACAACACCCGCGATGCCCGTGCCAAGGCTCAGGAAGCCGAGACGTATATCCGCGAGAATTTTCCCGAGCTGCCCGTCTATACGCTGTTCAAGTCTCCGCGCTGGCTCTGTACCGTGGGTGATTTCCTCTATTACGAGGAGGCGTATGACGTATTGCGCAAGATAAGAAAGGATTCTCCGTACAAGGGCATGATTATCCTGCGGAATCAGGAGATAAATGTAAGCCTCTGACAAATTAGGTGACTACGCGGTCACCTAATTTTTTTGCAAGTGTGTTTCTGGCCGAAAGCAGTTCGCTGTACTCCTTCTGGAGTTCCATGAACGAGTCGCTGTCTCCGCGCTGCATTTTGCTTTCCACCTGTTTGATTTCGTATCGTACCACTGACAGCTGATAGTCGGTAATGATATGGGATGTAGTTCCCAGAAGATCTTCATCCTCCTTCATTCCGCGCAGATCCTTGTAAATATCGCTCAACTGATACCGGTCCTCAATAAGGTTGGCTGCGGTCAGACTCACCACGCTGTCGGGATGAGAGAGGAAATACCGCTCACTTACAAACCCTTCCTCCCTGTAATGTTCGGAATACAGTGATGCTATTCGGCTGTAGACTGGATGACAGAAACTTAACCCGTCATTCTGCATGGCTGCCAGAATGTACTCCCCGACTTTCATCGGATACTCCTCCTCATCCTGATAAGGAGTGTAGCAGCATACCCGTTCACCATATCTGACTATTAGCCTTGTAAGCATCTTTTCCTTGTTTACTATGTCGGCCCGGTCAGATCGGAGCAGGGCGCGGATCTGAGAGCGCAGTTCCTCCACCGGGTCTTTGTCAGCGGGGGCCGGTTCAGCCGTAACAGTGCTGTCCGTTCCGGCATCTGACGTTCCGGCATCTGACGCGACGGTATCGGGTACGATTGTATCGGGTACGGCCGCTTTCTGCTTCGGTTGTGCGGCGGCTCTTTCGCGCTGCAGCCTGTTGACCTCGTTTATCAGCATGCGCTCGTCCATTTCCATGATCTGGCTGCATTCGCGCAGATAAACAGCACGCACTATCTGATCAGGAATCACAGAGATGCTTGTCGTCATGTCACGTATCAGCGAGGCCCGTCTGATAGGGTCCCCGGCCGCCTCTTCCATGAGCAGCTGTACCTTGAACCGTATGAAGTCCACCTGATGCGTATCGAGATAGTCCTGGAATTCCGATGCGCTGCGGCTGCGTGAGAAGCTGTCCGGATCCTCTCCGTCCGGGAGCAGCAGTACCTTGACGTTCATTCCCTCTTCGAGCAGCATGTCAATTCCACGGATGGATGCCTTGATGCCGGCCTTGTCTCCGTCGTAGAGGACGGTGATGTTGCTGGTGAACCGATGGATAAGACGTATCTGACCTGATGTGAGTGAAGTACCGCTTGATGCCACCACATTCTCAACCCCAGCCTGATGCATGGATATCACATCGGCATAACCCTCTACCAGGAAGCAGCGGTCCTTGCGGACTATTGCCTGTTTTGCGAAGAACAGACCGTAGAGCTCGTTGCTTTTTCTGTAAATCGGGGACTCGGGAGAGTTGACATATTTGGCGACCTTCGCTTCGGATGTCATGATGCGTCCGCCGAATGCGATGACCTTGCCTGAGACTGAATGCACTGGAAAAATCACGCGTCCGTGAAAACGGTCTCTGAGAGACTTGTCGTCGCGCTCGTAGCATAGTCCGGTGGTCAGCAGGTATTCCCTGCGGTAGCCTTTTGCAAGTGCCGCGTCCGCCAGCGCGCTGCCCCGTTCGGGTGAGTATCCCAACTGGAACTTTTCAATGATGTCGTCACGGAATCCGCGCTTGCGGAAATAGGGCATGCCAATCGCACGGCCTGCCTCCGTATTGAGCAGTGTGTTCTGAAACCAGTTCCGGGCGAATTCGTTTACGACAAGCAGGGATTCGCGCTCATCCTGACGCAGTTTCTCCTCCGGAGTGAGTTCGCGCCTGCTGTATGGGATGCCGTACTTGTCGGCCAGCCATTCCACGGCCTTGTAGTACTGCAGCTGCTCGTGTTCCATGATGAAATGAATGACATTTCCACCCTTGCCGCAGCTGAAGCATTTGCAGATGCCCTTGGACGGCGACACATAGAAGGATGGGGTCTTCTCGTTGTGGAACGGACACAGGCCCACGTAGTTGACTCCCCTTCTGCGAAGAGTTACGAACTGCGACACCACATCCACGATATTGGCGGCGTCCAGCACTTTCTCTATGGTCATCTGGTCTGTCATAGCGGCATTTGACTGATGCAAAAATAGTAAAAACGGGGCAGTTGGAAATCTTATGGACCGACCACATATCAACACGTTTTCAACATTGTGCTTTTTTATGATTTTTTTGTACAACTTTTGTTGCAGGATGTCTTAGAATTATCTTATTTTGCATGAGCATAAAACTTACACTTGACAAAAAATGGACACGACCAATTCAAAACCGTACAAAATCAAGGACACATCCACCAAGGATGCAGCTTATCGCAAACTTATCAAGCCTGAACTGGCAGACGAGCTCTATGACAGGATCCTTTCTGTAATTGTGGCAGAGAAAAAGTATCGCGATCCGGAGTATTCGGCACAGCAGCTGGCGAAAGATTTGAACACAAATCCGCGCTACCTGTCCGCAGTAATCAATTCCAGATTCGGTCAGAACTATTCATGCCTGGTGAATGAGTTCCGTATCAGGGATGCCCAGCACATGCTTACAGACAAGCGATACAGGGATATGACTATGGAGGAGATAGGAGCAGCCGTGGGGTTCTCCAACCGCCAGTCCTTCTACGCGGCATTCTTCAAGTTCAAGGGGATTGCCCCGCACAAATTCCGCAGCTTGCATTCCTGATGCACGTCTGACGCCGGTTTGTCATGGAGAGAAGAGAGATAGAGCAGCTGGTTATCGGAATCAGGCAGAAACTGACACTGTACATGAACGGTTCTGCGGCTGAGGACATGCGGAGACATGGCATCTGCTACAGGCTGAATTATGGTGCGGCGCTTCCTGATCTGAAAAGACTGGCATCGGAGTATAAACCGGACTGTGAGCTGGCTCAGGAACTCTGGAAGCAGGAGTGCCGTGAATGCAGGATGCTTGCGGCAATGCTGCAGCCGGCGGAATCGTTTACTCCGGATCTCGCTGATCTCTGGATGGAATCCATTGAGTATTCCGACCTGGCAGAAGTCTGCAGCAGGTATCTGTTCCCGTTTATGCCCGAAGCCTCGTCTGTGGCATTCAGATGGATTGCCTGTCAGGATCCGATGGCACAGTACTGCGGATTTCTGACCATTGCCAATCTGATGCGCAGCGGCAGGGAGATGAGGGAGTGCTGTGTGATGGAACTGAAGGATCAGGCTCAGGCTGCATTGGCCGGTGATGAACTGCTGCCGAGACAGGGTGCTGCCGCGGCGATGGACGTATATAGGCAGGTGCATGGAGACAGGTGAACAGTTGAAACGCGCATCCTGCAGGTTTGAGGAATATCTGCAGTCGCACAGACAGAGGAAGACGCCTGAGAGATTCGCCATTCTTGAGGCTGTATATTCGTTCAGCGGTCATTTTACGCTGGAGGAACTCCTGAAAAGGATGATTGAAGAAAGGCATTTCATCGTGAGCAGGGCTACTGTCTATAACACCATCAACATTCTGACCGATGCGGGTGTTGTGGTAAGGCACAGACTCGGAGGAACTGCCGAATATGAGAAGGCTGTCGGTATGGCAGATTCGCATTTTCATCTGATATGCTCCAAGTGCGGTGCCATGAAGGAATTTCATGACGAGAAGCTGCTTCGTTCCCTTTCCGAGATACGCGTCGGAAAGTTTACGGTTGACAGCTACACACTGTATGTGCATGGCATTTGTGCCAAGTGCGCTTCGGTGATGAAACGAAAGAAAAAGAGATTGTTGAAATAAGTATTGATATGACACAGAGTAAAGTTGACGTTCTCCTCGGTCTGCAGTGGGGAGATGAGGGAAAAGGCAAGGTTGTGGATGTACTGACTCCGGGATATGATGTCGTGGCACGCTTTCAGGGCGGTCCCAATGCCGGTCATACACTTGAGTTCGATGGAAAGAAATTCGTTCTGAAGTCTATTCCGTCGGGTGTGTTTCAGGGAAACAAGGTGAATGTCATCGGCAACGGAATGGTGCTTGATGCAGCCCTGTTCAAGGCTGAGGCTACAGCACTGGAAGCCGCAGGCATCAACCTTAAGGAACGTCTTTACATCTCAAAGAAGGCACATCTGATTCTGCCGACCCACAGACTTCTGGACAGCGCGATTGAGGCTTCCAAGGGCTCCGGCAAGGTGGGAACCACCGGCCGTGGCATAGGCCCGACCTACACGGACAAGATTGCCCGTACTGGACTCCGTGTCGGTGATCTTCTCAGCCCTGATTTCGAACAGAAGTACAGGGAAGCAAAGGCCGCTCACGAACGCACGCTTGCATCACTCGGCTTTGAGTACGACCTGTCGCAGACCGAGCCTGCATGGCGCGACGGAATCGAATATATGAAACAGTTCAAGTTCATTGACAGCGAGCATTTCGTCAACAATCTGCTGCGCGAAGGCAGAAGCGTTCTGTGCGAGGGCGCTCAGGGAACGATGCTTGACATTGACTTCGGTTCATATCCGTTCGTGACATCGTCCAATACCGTATGTGCCGGAGCCTGTACGGGACTGGGTGTAGCTCCGGGACGCATCGGGCGCGTGTACGGTATCATGAAGGCCTACTGCACACGAGTGGGCAGCGGTCCTTTCCCGACTGAGCTTTTTGATGCTGACGGGGAGGCTCTTTCCGACCGCGGTCACGAATTCGGCGCAGTCACCGGACGCCGCCGTCGCTGCGGATGGGTGGACCTTGTTGCACTCAAGTATGCGATTCAGCTGAACGGTGTCACAGACATCATCCTGATGAAGAGTGATGTGCTTGACACTTTCGATACCATCAAGGCATGTGTCGCCTATACTCTGCCTGACGGAACGCAGACTGACGAGTTCCCGTTCGACTGCGAGGGTGTGAAGCCGATATATGAGGAGTTCCCCGGCTGGAAGACTGAGCTGTGCGGAATGAAGTCGGAGGATGAGTTCCCAGAGGAGTTCAACAGCTACATCTCATTCCTGGAGGAGTATCTGGAGACTCCTGTTACCATCCTGTCTGTCGGACCTGACCGCAATCAGACAATAATCAGAGAAAAAAGATAACAATTAGCATATATATAGATAATGTATTGGTTTCTGTTCATTGCCGTAGCGATTGCCAGCTATGTGGTGCAGCTCAACCTGCAGCGCAAGTTCGAACTGTATTCGAGGATTCCCGTTTCGGGCGGACTGTCCGGTCGGGATGTAGCATTGCGGATGCTTCGGGAGAATGGTATATACGATGTGGATGTCACATGCATTGACGGGCAGCTGACCGATCACTATGATCCGACGAAGAAGACCGTCAACCTGAGCCGTGACGTCTATAACGGACGCAGTATCACGGCTGCTTCAGTAGCTGCGCATGAGTGCGGTCACGCGGTGCAGCACGCTGTGGCGTATGCTCCGCTGCAGATGCGTTCGGCGCTTGTCCCGGTGGTCCAGTTTGCATCGAAGTGGGTAACCTGGGTGCTGCTGGCAGGCATGCTGCTGATTCAGATGTTCCCCGGTGTGATGATAGCCGGAATCATAATGTTCGCCATGACCACTCTGTTCAGCTTTGTGACGCTGCCGGTTGAGATAGATGCAAGCCGGAGGGCCATAAGCTGGATGAACCATTCCGGAATAGCCGATGCATCCAATATTGAGCCGGCAGAGGAGGCTCTGAGGGCAGCTGCATACACCTATGTCGTTGCGGCATTGGCATCGCTCGGAACTCTCATGTATTACGTCATGATTCTAGCCGGCAGCAGAAGAAACTGATAAACTGAATTTCAAGATGAAACCATCCATACCAAAGGGAACGCGCGACTTCTCTCCGCTGGAGATGGCACGCAGAAACTATATTTTCGATACAATACGCGAGGTCTTCCGCCTGTACGGATACCGTCAGAT
>JAKSIW010000048.1 GCA_024398555.1 Bacteroidaceae bacterium
CTCTTCTGCTAATGCTTTTAAATCAGCCATTTTTGTATAAATTTAATTGGTTTGTTACTTTGAGTATTATTCTCTTTCGCCCAGAGTCTTGAGTACTCCGTGCAGGGTGTTGGCACCCGACTGCAAAGCAGAAACAACGTTCTTTGCCGGTGACTGCAGCAATGCGATGACGTCGGCAATAAGTTCCTTCTTGCTCTTGATATTTACCAAAGCCTCCAGCTGGTTTGCACCAATATAGAAGCTCTCTTCTGCATAAGCAGCCTTCAGTCCCGGGATACCGGTCTTCTTGTCGCATACATCCTTTATCAGCTTTGCAGGAGCATTGGCGGTATTTGACAGCAGAATAGCTGTTGTACCCTTCAATGAGCCGTACAGAGGTGAATAGTCGGTGTCAAGCTGATCAAGAGCCTTCTCAAGAAGAGTATTCTTGGCAAGGACCATCTTAACCTCCTGCTTGAAGCACTTTCTTCTCAGGTTGCTTGTATCGACGGAATTCAGACCAGTGACATCTACGAGATAGAAGCATGGATAGCTCTGAATAGTCTGCTTCAGGTTCTCGATAACAATCGCTTTATCTTCTTTTTTCATTTCGCTACAGGTTTAAATTTCATCCAGACTCTTGAGATCGAGCTTGATACCCTTGCTCATAGTACTCGAAAGATAAATACTCTTGATATAAGTACCCTTTGCTGCGGCCGGCTTGAGTTTGATGATTGTATCGATAAACTCCTTTGCATTGCCTCTGATAGCATCAGCATTGAAAGATACCTTGCCGATAGAAGTATGGACGATACCGGACTTGTCTACCTTGAAGTCAATCTTACCCTGCTTGACCTCCTTGACAGCCTTGGGAACATCCATAGTAACAGTACCGCTCTTTGGGTTAGGCATCAGTCCGCGAGGACCGAGGATACGACCGAGAGGGCCGAGCTTTCCCATCAGAGCCGGCATCGTGATGATGACGTCAATGTCAGTCCAACCACCCTTGATCTTGTCGATGTACTCCTCAAAACCTACGTAGTCAGCACCAGCCTCCTTGGCAGCGGCCTCCTGGTCAGGTGTCACGAGAGCAAGAACTCTCACGACCTTACCGGTACCGTTAGGAAGAGAGACGACGCCACGTACCATCTGGTTGGCCTTACGGGGATCCACACCAAGACGGACATCGATATCAACCGATGCATCGAACTTAGTGGTGGTGATATCCTTAACCAACTGGGATGCCTCTTTGAGGGTATATGCCTTGCCAGCCTCTATTTTAGAAGCGGCAATCTTTTGATTTTTCGTCAGTTTACCCATCTGTTTAAACTTTTAATGTGATTACCGGATTAGTCTTTCACCGTGATACCCATGCTACGAGCCGTACCAGCAACCATTGAGATAGCTGATTCGATAGTGAAGCAATTGAGATCCGGCATCTTGTCCTGGGCAATCGCGGCCACCTGCTCCTTTGTTACGGAAGCAACCTTCTTACGGTTAGGCTCTGATGAACCTTTCGCAGCCTTTGATGCTTCTTTTAACTGAATAGCGACAGGAGGAGTCTTGATGACAAAATCAAACGACTTATCACCATAATAAGTGATGATAACCGGTAAGATCTTGCCAGATTTGTCCTGGGTTCTGGCGTTGAATTGCTTGCAAAACTCCATTATGTTCAAACCCTTAGAACCTAATGCAGGACCTACTGGTGGTGATGGGTTTGCTGCGCCTCCTTTAATCTGCAATTTGATTATTCCAGCAACTTCTTTAGCCATTGTGAATCAAAATAAAAGTGAACACTATATTCGAGACAGGAAAAACCGGTTGAAACCGGTTATTCTTTCTCTACCTGCATAAAACCAAGATCAATCGGTGTTTTACGACCGAATATCTTGACCGTGACCTTGAGCTTCTTCTTCACGTTGTCAACCTCTTCAATGATGCCATTGAAACCTGAGAACGGTCCGAAGGTAACTTTCACTGTTTCGCCTACAATGAAAGGTACAACCACCTCTTCCGGCTGCTCCTCCATCTCTTCTGCAGAGCCAAGGATGCGGGTGACCTCGGAAGGTCTGAGAGGCGTAGGATTATCCATTCCTCCAAGGAAGCCTAAAACGTTAGGACAATTCCTGAGACGCTGCTTGATATCCGGATCCAGAGCGGCCTCTACAAGAACATAACCGGGAAGATAGCTGCGTTCTTTCACAACTCTCTTTCCATTACGTACCTGTACAACCTTCTCGGTTGGAATCAGCACCTGCGAAATCTTATCCTCAAGACCATTGTTTCTGGCATCAAGTTCAAGGTATTCCTTTACCTTTCCCTCCTTGCCGCTGATAGCCTTAAGGACATACCATTTCTTCTCAATCATCGTCTTACGGGTTTAGGGGTAAATGAGTGTCATTATTCCCTGGAAGCATTTATCCATCAGGAACACCACAACAGCAATCAAAAGGGAAGCAACTAATACGATGACTGCGCTACTGGTAAGTTCCTTGCTCGACGGCCATGTCGTTTTATGGACAAGCTCGTTGTAAGATTCCTTACAATTGTTAATAAAATTCGTGAACATAAGTCTTTATCTCTTTTGCAGGGGTGGCAGGAATCGAACCCACATTGACGGTTTTGGAGACCGCTGTTCTACCATTGAACTACACCCCTAGACAAATCAGTCCCCCCGAAAGGGAACTGATTATCTATAGCGACTATTAATCGTCAAGGATTGCGGTAATCTGGCCTGAACCTACGGTACGACCACCCTCACGGATAGCGAAACGCAGACCGACGTTGATAGCAACCGGGTAGATCAGATCTACCTTGATCTCTACGTTATCACCAGGCATTACCATTTCAGTTCCCTCCGGCAGAGAAATCTCACCGGTGCAGTCCATTGTACGGATGTAGAACTGAGGTCTGTACTTGTTACGGAATGAAGTGTGACGACCACCTTCCTTCTGTGTCAGAACGTAGATGGAAGCCTTGAAAGAGGTATGAGGCTTGATCTGACCCGGATGGCAAAGAACCATACCGCGCTTGATCTCAGTCTTCTCAATACCACGGAGCAGCAGACCTACGTTATCACCAGCCTCGCCCTGCTCAAGGAGCTTACGGAACATCTCAACACCGGTAACGGTAGTTTCCTTCTCCTCACCAAGACCAAGAATCTCAACCTTGTCACCTACCTTGACAACGCCAGTCTCAATACGACCGGTAGCAACTGTACCACGACCGGTAATTGAGAATACGTCCTCAACAGGCATAAGGAATGGTTTGTCAACAGCGCGCGGTGGCAGTGGAATCCACTCGTCAACGGCAGCCATAAGCTCCATTACCTTGTCCTCCCATTCTGGAACACCGTTCAGTGCGCCGAGAGCGGAACCGCGGATGATAGGAGTGTTGTCACCATCAAACTCATATGCTGAAAGCAGGTCACGCATCTCCATCTCAACGAGGTCGATCATCTCGCCGTCAACATCAGGAGAGTCGCACTTGTTCAGGAAGACAACCAGCTTAGGAACGTTCACCTGACGGGCGAGCAGGATGTGCTCACGGGTCTGAGGCATCGGACCATCAGTTGCAGCTACTACTACGATAGCACCATCCATCTGAGCAGCACCGGTAACCATGTTCTTTACATAGTCGGCGTGACCCGGGCAGTCAACGTGTGCGTAGTGACGATTCTCAGTCTCGTACTCTACGTGTGCGGTGTTGATGGTAATACCACGCTCCTTTTCTTCCGGAGCATTGTCGATCTGGTCGAATGACTTGATCTTGTCAGAGTTACCTGATACCTTCTCAGCCAATACCTTGGTGATAGCGGCGGTCAGGGTAGTCTTACCGTGGTCAACGTGACCGATTGTACCGATGTTTACGTGTGGTTTGGTACGCACGAAAGTTTCTTTTGCCATAATTTTCTCTTATTAATTGATTATAAACTTGATGTCAATTAAATCCAATATAACTAAAAACTCCAAAAAGGGCATAATCCCCTCCCTCATCGTTTGAGCTGTTACCGAGATTTGAACTCGGGACCTCATCCTTACCAAGGATGCGCTCTACCAGCTGAGCTATAACAGCAACAAATTTGAGCGGTAAACGGGACTCGAACCCGCAACATCGACCTTGGAGGGGTCGCACTCTACCAATTGAGCTATTACCGCAACTAAGTCACGGAACTGAAGCACAATCAATCGCCGTTTCCGTTCACTTGCGTGGGTGAAGATGGATTCGAACCACCGAAGTCGAGAGACAGCAGATTTACAGTCTGCCCCATTTGGCCACTCTGGAATTCACCCTGATCAGAATTTCAATTCTTGGAGCCGCTAGTCGGAATCGAACCAACAACCTACGCATTACAAGTGCGTTGCTCTACCATTGAGCCATAGCGGCAAACACCAAAATACCACGTCCGCATCTCGTTAGAGCGGAGCGGGTGCAAAGATACTGCTATTTTTCATTCGAACAAAAAAAATGCGTTTTTTTTATTTCAGGACCTTGGATGGGCCTTTTTATATACCTTTTTAAGTTCTTCAAACGTAGTATGGGTATAAATTTCCGTCGTCGATATGCTGTCATGTCCTAAAAGTTCCTTCACTGCCCCAAGTTCCGCATCGTGATTGAGCATCGCAGTGGCGAAACTGTGCCTGAGCACATGCGGGCTCTTTTTCTTTACCGACGAAACTCTGGAGAGAGCATTATGTACAAGCCTGTAGACCTGATGTCTGGGTATACGCTCACCCTTCCGGCTGACAAACAGCGCCCCGTCTGCCGAACCGCACTCCCGATCCCTCACTTCCTTATACCGGGTCAGGACGTCAGCCAGCTCGTCACCGAACGGAACGATTCTCTGCTTGTTGCGTTTCCCTGTAACCTTCAGGGAACAAGTACCCAGATCCACATCGGCATCGTCAAGGCCAACCAGTTCGGCGAGACGGATACCGGTCTCATAGAACATCGTGAGGACGGCCCTGTCGCGGATACCCGTAAAACCCTCTCCCATATCGGTGTCATCAAGCAGGCGATCCATGTCTGCCTCACGCACGAACTGGGGCAGCGGCTTGCTGTTCTTCGGAGATCTGACTCCGGACGCAGGAGAGACATCCGCGATACCTCGTGTACGGAGGAACCGATAGAAAGTACGGAGTGCGCTGAGTCTGCGGCTGACGGACGCGGGACGGCATCCGCGTTCCATCATGCTGACCACCCATAAGCGCACCATATCCTGGTCCACAGACAGGAAGTCCGTTTCCTGTTCCAGCGAGGACAGGAATGCGGCGAACAGCTCCAGGTCCTCCCGGTAGCTCTGAACGGTGCGGTCCGAATAGTTCCGCTCCAGCTTCAGATAGTCACAGAACTGGTCTATGTACATACAAAAATTCGTTGTCGGAATATCCCGGCAACGAATATATTAAAGAAAACCTGAAATCGCAAGACTGCGAAGGAGTTTTATCCTCAGGCAGGATTCAATTACTCCTCGGTCTGCTGCAGCTTCTGAACGTAGATAGCATGCTCCATGCGGAGACGCTTGAGCTCTGACGGTTTGTCAAACTGCTGACGACGGCGCAACTCTTTGATAACACCAGTCTTCTCATACTTTCTCTTGAACTTCTTCAGGGCGCGTTCAATGTTTTCACCCTCCTTTACCGGAACTACGATCATTTTTGAATTACTTATTATTTATTTAAACTTTCTTTCGGCTTTAAGCGGCGCAAAATTAGACAAAAAAAGCACCGATGCAAAAGTTTTCAACAAAAAAATGTCATGACGATAAAAAATGCGGAATGCCGCATGGCACTCCGCACTATTATCATGCTACTGCAATGGAATCAGAGATTCTTGTTGAGAGTCTTCCACTTTGCAACCTCAGGAATAATGCCCAGCTCCACGAGCTCATCACGCATCTTGCAGAGATGCTGATAGGAAGCCTGCAGAGAAGCCATTTCCTCAGCCGTACCCTTAGGAGCCTTGTAGCTGACACCGGCTGCATCAATTGTTGTAGGCATAGCCATCATCACATTCTTGAAGCCGAGCTTGTCATCATTGACGAAACAGCCTGCAGGCAGTTTGAACTTTGCACCGCCCATAGCGCCCTCAATCATCTTGACAGCCTGGTAGGCAGGGCTCTGGAATGAGCTGCGGCCACGGAGCTTGATGATGTTTGAGCCACCCTGAATGGTATTGAGCTTGATTTCCTCGAACTTCTTGGCTGAGAGTTTCTTGTCCTTGAGAGGAGTGCCGTCAATCTTGACCTTTGATGCGAATACAGCCATCTGCTCGCCGTGACCTCCGTATGTGAAGGCACCGGTAACCTTATCCTGCTGTACTTTGAATTCCTTGGCAAGAGCCTCCTGGAGACGGGTCGAGTCAAGAGCTGCAAGTGAAGTGAGCTGGTTTGGCTTCAGACCTGAATGGATGAGAGCTGTCAGAGCGGTAACGTCTGCCGGGTTGAAGATTACAACTACGTGCTTTACGTTCGGGCAGTACTGCTTGATCTTGTCACCGAAATCGGCAGCAATCTGGCAGTTACCCTTGAGCAGATCCTCGCGGGTCATTCCCTCCTTACGTGGAGCACCGCCTGATGAGATGATATACTTGGCACCCTTGAAAGCGACCTTCGGATCAACTGTCCAGGTAATGTTTGCACCCGGGAATGCACAGTGGTACATTTCCTCTGCTACACCATGAACACCCGGCTCGAAGATATCGTACAGGCAGATATTCGGGGTAAGACCAAGCAAAAGGGCAGTCTGAACCATGTTGGATCCGATCATGCCACCGGCTCCGACAATGAGGAGCTTTTCATCAGTTAAAAACTTCATAGCTTTATCGTTTAAGTTGTTAATGTATTCTTTGCGGCAAATATAACCAATTAAGGAATTGAATATACCTTGTATTAATATAATTATTACTCCTCCTTATTATATCTCCTCCTTATACCAGGAAGCATACATGTGATAGTCACGGGCAATGCGCTGGTTCATTTCGGCACTCTGTTCAGGATCGACATTCTTGATGAACTTGGCAGGCACACCGGCCCACATCTCGCCTGGTCCGATGACGGTCTTGCCGGTGACGACCGAACCTGCAGCTACAATGGCGCCCTCACCTACGACTGCGTGGTCAAGCACAACTGAGCCCATACCTATCAGAGCATTGTCTCTGATGGTGGCACCATGAATCGTAACATTATGACCCACAGAGACATTGTCTCCGATGAAGGTCTGGGAACGCTGATACAGCGTATGAATGACGGCACCATCCTGAATGTTGGTACCGTTCCCGATACGGATGGAATTGACATCCCCGCGCAGCACAGCTCCGAACCAGATGCTGCAGCCGTCACCGATCTCCACATCACCGATGACTGCCGCATTGTCTGCAAGGAAGCAATCCTCACCGATCTTTGGGGTGAAGCCCCTGACTGATTTAATTATTGCCATATTTTTCTTATAGTCCAAGTCCTGAAATAATCCGCTGTGTAGTGCCCTTGTTCTTCATCACATAGTCACCCGCAGCATGGCCGCATTGCTCCAGATATGCCGGATCCGAGACAAACTTGTCCATAAGCATCCTGAAGTCCGTAGTATTCTCCACCATGAAGGCTCCTCCCAGTTCTATCAGTTCGCCGGCCTCGTGGAATTCCTGGTGATTGGGACCGAATACGGTAGGAACATTGTATACGGCAGCCTCCAG
Source organism: Bacteroidaceae bacterium (assembly GCA_024398555.1). Taxonomy (GTDB): domain Bacteria; phylum Bacteroidota; class Bacteroidia; order Bacteroidales; family Bacteroidaceae; genus Colenecus. The sequence continues at coordinate 7,672 of JAKSIW010000048.1, forward strand.
CACATTGTGGATTCCATCTATGAAACCTCCTCCAATGAATGCGACCTGCCCATAGCGGTAAATGGAGGAAAGAAGTCCGAAGCAGTTTACAATCAGGACATCGAAGTCCTCAATACTATCTTCGGTGGCATCGGAAAGCCTTACATATCTGCAGCCCTGCAGACGGCCTTCGATTTCACGCAGATGGGACTCGGAGATGACATGGGGAGCAATGATCAGCTTCCATTTGCCGTTATTGGGGAAATAAGGAATGAAGACCTCCTCATCCGAAGGCCATGAACTTCCGGCTATGCAGACAAGTCCGCTTCCAGCAAACTTCGCGACGAGCGGCTGGGGTGAGGAAGCCGATGCAATCTGGATGACACGGTCAATACGGGTATCGCCAACAATAGTGACATTGCTGATTCCTATTCCGGCAAGAAGATCCTTGGAATTCTGATCCTGCACGAAGAGATGAGTGAAGCAGCGCAGACATCTTCTGTAGAAGCCACCTGCCTTATGGAAGAAGAACTGGCAGCTGCGGAATACGGAAGAGACGCTGTACACCTCAATACCGAGCCTGCTCAGGACCTTCAGCGTCCTGGGCCAGAATTCATACCTGATGAAGAAGGCTTTTTTTACCGGAACCAGTTTCAGAAACCGTCTGATGGCAAAGCCGAAGTCGAACGGCATGTAGCATACCACATCGGCATATTTGTAATCTTTGCAGAGTTCATACCCCGAAGGGGAGAAGAACGTAAGCAATATCCTGTATTGCGGATAATCGGCGTGAATCTGTTCCAGCAGCGGACGACCCGCTTCAAATTCGCCGAGCGATGATGCGTGAAACCAGAGATAGGAGGCGGAAGGATCCACTTCCCGCTTCAATGTGGAACGGATCCTGATATGACCGGCAAGCAAATGTCTCACCTTACTGCTGAATGGAGCGGCGAGGCAGATACCCAGGACATAGAACGGAAAAAAGATGGAATAGAAAAACATCCGTCAGCCAATAATGTCAGGACAGTACGGAGAGCGCATGACGTGCACGCCTCAATGTCTCCTCCCTGCCCAGGAAGTCTGTAATAGCAAATATCTGCGGGCCCATTGCAGCACCCACGAGAGTCACGCGGAAAGCATTCATCACCTTGCCTACCGGATAGCCCTTGGATGCAATCCAGTCCATGACCTTCGGTTCGAGTACCGCTCCTGAGAAATCATCCTGGGATTCCAGGAAGTCGCACAGTTCTGCAGTCGTATGGGGCGCATCCTCCTTCCACCACTTCTTGAGGGATTTCTCGTCGTACTCTGCAGGCGCCTGGAACAGATAATATGAATTGTCCCAAAGCTCATGAACGAAATTGACACGGCTCTTGACAAGCGAAACTGCAGTTTCAATGCGTTCGATTGAAGCGGTTATCCCCTTCTCTTCAAGTATCGGACGGAACAGCTCCGCCACCTCACGGTCAGTCTTGCGAAGGATGTATTCGTGATTGAACCAGACGAGTTTCTGATAGTTGAAACGGGCACCCGCCTTGCTGCATTTCTCCAGATTGAACAGTCCGACCAGTTCATCGAGCGACATGATTTCCTGATCATTACCCGGATTCCAGCCGAGAAGAGCCAGGAAGTTCAGGACAGCCTCTGGAAGATAGTCCTTCTCGCGATAGCCCGAGGATATCTCACCGCTCTTGGGATCATGCCACTCCAGAGGGAAGACCGGGAATCCCAGGCGGTCGCCGTCACGCTTGCTGAGCTTGCCGTTGCCTTCAGGCTTGAGCAGAAGAGGAAGATGAGCGAAGCGCGGCATCGTATCCTGCCAGCCGAATGCCTCGTACAGCAGTACGTGCAGAGGAGCTGAAGGAAGCCATTCCTCGCCGCGTATCACATGTGTCACCTCCATCAGGTGATCATCGACTATATTTGCGAGATGATATGTGGGCAGCATGTCCGCAGACTTGAACAGCACCTTGTCGTCAAGAATCGACGAACTGACGACTACCCTGCCACGGATAATGTCATCCACCACGACCTCACGGCCCGGCTCAATCATGAATCTCACCACATACTGTTCACCTGCATCCACAAGTGACCTGACCTCATCGGCCGGCATGGTGAGGGAATTGCGCATCTGCATCCTGGTTGTCGCATCGTACTGGAAATTCGGGATTTCATTACGCTTCGCCTCCAACTCGGCCGGAGTGTCGAATGCTATGTAGGCCTTTCCTGCATCAAGCAGCATATCCACATGCTTCCTGTAGATGTCTCTTCGTTCGGACTGGCGGTATGGTCCGTAGCTGCCTCCGAATGAAACACCTTCATCGAACTTGAGCCCGAGCCAGCGGAATGACTCGAGAATATATTCCTCGGCTCCCGGAACGAAGCGGTTCGTATCCGTATCCTCAATGCGGAATATGAAGTCTCCACCATGCTGGCGTGCGAAAAGATAGTTGTAAAGAGCGGTCCTCACACCGCCGATATGCAGTGGTCCTGTGGGGCTGGGAGCGAATCTCACCCTGACCCTTCTGTTTCCTGAATTATCAGACATCTTATATGCAATGTTTTGTTTCAAGCTCGCAAAGTTACACTTTTTCGTCGCTTTTTCGGGATTTTGGTCTACTTTTATGCCATCAAACATGACAGGCTATCAATTGATATGGAAACAGAAGACAGAGAAATCATCCGTAGCAACAAGGCGTTGCTTGCCGTTCTCACAGTGCTGATGGTGTTCGCATCACTATACACGATGCCTCGCGGGCGTTCCGTCAGATACGAGACATCGGAAGGAAGTCCGTGGATGTATGACGAGCTGATTGCTCCGTCCAATTTCTCAATCGTAAAGAGTGAAGCTGACTACAACCGCGAGACAGACAGTCTGAAGAGGAACTTCATCCCATACTTCGCCCTCAATGAAGACTGTGCTTCAAATGCTTCGTCCGCACTTCAGAAGCTTTATGAAGACACCCTTTCATCGGCGATATCATTCCAGTCATTCCGCAATCTTCAGAACACGCTGAACTCACTTTATGCGGAAGGTATCATTGATGTGGAAGGAGAGGACTATCTGAAACAGAACGGGCAGAGCCTGTTGAGAGGGTACTCGGGCAATTCGTCACGGATTCTCGATATGGAACACGTCCACACGCAGAAGGACGCATACAGACTGCTGGCTGAATCGGAGATGACAGTCTTCGAAAAGAGCCTTCTGCCCGGTTTCCGTCTGGAGGAACTGCTGGTTCCGAATCTCATGTTTGATCCTGAACGTACCCGGACGGAAATGGAGGCTGAAGCAGAACAGGTATCACGCTACAGCGGCATGGTGGTGGCAGGACAGAAGATAATCGATCGCGGAGAGATTGTCAGCCATGACACTTATCAGATGATCCAGTCATACATGGAGGTCATGAACAGACGTACCGACTCTACGAGCTTCACCATCCTGACCTGGAGCGGCAATATCCTGTTCGTGACACTGATAATGCTGCTGCTGACATTATACATCATCCAATACCGCAGAGATATTGCGGAAAACCGTTCCAGGCTGCTGTTCCTGTTCGCTGCCACAGCCCTGTTCATCATAGGAACAAACCTGTACATGAGGTTCACCACCTGGAGCATCTTCATCCTGCCGTGTACCATGCTGGCGCTGATGCTGCGCATCTTTCTGGATTCCCGAACGGCCTTCATGGGTTATCTCACCTATCTGCTGGCGTGTTCTATCAGCACTCCGATGCCTTTCGAATTTCTCCTGCTTCAGATTGTGGCAGGTCTTACAGCCATCTACAGCATACATGAGCTCTCACAACGGTCACAGATATTCCGGACGGCATTCATCATATTCGGTTCCTATTCAGTGATATGGATTGCACTGCAGATGATGCAGCTGGAGGACCTGAAGAACATCCAGTGGCATCCGTTCGTCTATTTTGCCATCAACGGATTCATCATGCTGCTGACATACCCTCTGATTCTGGCTGTCGAGAAGATATTCGGATTCACTTCAAATGTGACTCTCATCGAGCTTTCCAATATCAATCACCCGCTGCTCAGGAAACTGTCCGAGACCGCTCCCGGCACCTTCCAGCATTCCATGCAGGTATCAGCTCTGGCAGCGGCTGCAGCCAATGCCACCAATGCTTCTACACAGCTTGTGAGAACTGCCGCACTCTATCACGACATCGGCAAGCTCTCCAACCCGCCTTTCTTCACTGAGAACCAGAACGGAGTCAATCCGCACGACAGGCTGCCTTACGAACAGAGCGCCCAGATCATTACAGCCCATGTGTCCGATGGCATGAAGCTGGCGGAGAAATACAAGCTGCCGAAGGATGTCATGCATTTCATCTGCACCCATCACGGTACAGGCATGGCCAAGTACTTCTACATCAAGTATGTCAATGAGCATCCGGATGAACTGGTAGATAAGGCACCGTTCAGCTATTCCGGACCGGAGCCGGACAGCAAGGAGACTGCCATACTTATGATGGCGGATGCCGTTGAGGCCAGTTCCAGAAGTCTCAGGGAATACAATGAGCAGACTATCGGAGAGCTTGTTGACAGAATCATCGGCAATCAGCTGCAGGAGGGACACTTCCTGAAATGCCCGATAACCTTCAGCGAAATAGACCGGATCAAAGAGGTCTTCAAGGAGAAGCTGATGACAATGTACCACACCCGCATCAGCTATCCGGAGCCGAACAGAAGCTGAATCACATAGGATCGACGTCAAAGAACAGCGATACACTGCGGTATTCCAGGCACATACTGTCACGCAGTTCCTTCAGGCGCTCCCGGACAGGAGCCATGGCGATTCCAGGCTCGACCTTCAGCATCAGCTTGCGTATGTACTGCATGTGGACGCGGGACACCGGAGGGGCATCAGGTCCCAGCACACGGTCCCCGAATACCTGACTCATCTGACGTCCAAGCCACTGTGACGCCTCATCGACACGGACGGCATCCGTACCTCGCAGATAAATGGAGATAATCCTGCAGAACGGCGGGTAACGGAACATCTTCCGCTCGGCAATCTCATCATTGTAGAAACAGGAGTAGTCACCCGCACTCACCATCTGGTACAGAGGACTCCCGGCCTGTCGTGTCTGAACGATGACATGCCCCTGACGATAGCGTCTGCCGGCACGGCCAGCCACCTGCTGCATCATCTGGAAGGCTCTCTCCGTGGAACGGAAATCGGGTGCTCCCATGATACTGTCAGCATCGAGGATTCCCACCACGCTCACTCTGTCAAAATCGAGTCCTTTCGTAACCATCTGAGTTCCGATAAGAATGTCCGTAATACCATCCTGAAAGTCCTGCAGGATACGTTCGTATGCAGCTGTCGTCGTTGCCGTATCCATGTCCAGCCTGCCTGTCACAGCTTGCGGAAACAGTTGGTGAATCTCCTCCTCCACCTTCTCGGTTCCATATCCGAAGGTATCCAGATGAGTGCCGCCGCATTCCGGACATACTGCCGGCAGCGTATATATCTTTCCACAGTAATGGCATGACATGCGACGTAATGTTCTGTGCCATGTCAGGCTCACATCGCAGCTGTCACACTTGGGAACCCATCCGCAGGCCAGACAGCGCATCACCGGAGCATACCCACGCCTGTTTCGGAACAGGATAACCTGATTCCCTTCGTGCAGCGCAGCCCCGATCAGCTCCTTCAACTGCGGTGAAACAAGCCCCTTCATACGTTTCCTGCGTCGGAGTTCATATACATCCACCACGTCAATATGAGGCATCGGCAGATCCATATAGCGCTGTGTCATTGATACAAGTCCATACTTGCCCGTCTGTGCATTGAAGTAGCTTTCCACAGAAGGAGTTGCAGAGCCGAGCAGGACCCTGGCCCCCGTCATCGAGGCCAGCACCAATGCCACATTGCGTCCGTTGTATCTCGGTGCCGGCTCCTCCTGCTTGTAGCTCGGGTCATGTTCCTCATCAACCACGACCAGCTTGAGACCGGTGAATGGAAGATACACGGCGGAACGGGCACCCACTACCACCTTGAACGGATGGTCACTCAGCTGACGCTTCCATATTTCAGCACGCTCGGCATCGGAACAGCGGGAGTGATACACACACAGGTCATTGCCGAAAACGCGCTGCAGGCGACGCATTATCTGAAGTGTCAGAGCTATTTCCGGCAACAGGAACAGTACCTGACCGCCGGAACGGACATACTCGGACATCAGATGGATATATACCTCAGTCTTTCCGCTTGATGTTACTCCGTGAAGCAGACAGACATTCTTCCCGGCGAGTATTGAACGTATCTCATCCAGAGCCGCGGACTGATGTCCATTGAGCGCATTCGGCTGAAAGAGCCTTCCGTCGAAATGCGGCAGCCGGCCTGTCTCATGTTTCCAGCACTCCAGGATACCGCGCTGGACAAGGGAATCCAGTGCTGCAGATGAAGGACATCTGGCAAGCAGGGCACGCTTCGTGACCATGAGCGGTTCTTCAGCAGGATTCACGGCGAGCCCGGACATGTCCAGAAAAGCAGTAAGCATCTCCACCTGTCTGGGAGCACGGGACATCTCTGCAAAGAAACCGTTAAGACGGGCTTCATCGTACTCTCCGTGAAGCCTGACACATACCTCGGTACGGGGTTTGTAGTCTTCCATCCTGTCATCACCCGGTCGCAGTGCTGCAGGCATCATGGCCTTCATCACATCACCGCAGGAACACATGTAGTAGTCGGCAACCCATTTCAGAAGTTCCATCTGAGAGGGAAGCAGACAGGGTCTCTGATCCAGTACAGCCTGTATCGGACGTACCTTATATCCTGACGGAGCTTCGTCATGCGTCCTGACTGCCAGTGCCGTGTAAACATGTGTACGGCCGAAAGGAACGGCAAGCCGCATACCGGGCTGAATAAGTCCGAGAAATTCATCAGGAACAGAGTATGTGAACAGCTGTTCCAGTGGAAGCGGCAATAT
>JAKSIW010000049.1 GCA_024398555.1 Bacteroidaceae bacterium
AGGAGAACCCGAGCAACTTCCTGCTCATGCACGCCATGGGTCCGAACGTCGCCGGCGTGATCGGTTCGGCTGTTGCGGCTGGTATCCTGCTGTCGATGCTGGGATAACCGACAGTCCGCTGTCAACGATAAGGAATCCCGGACGATGTCTGATTCGTCCGGGATTCTTTTTTATACGGTTGTAGCGAAAGCGTGCGACTGCAAATAGTAGCAGTGGCACGCTTTTCAATAATATTTCAAATTGATTACGGAATGACGACGGTTGGTTTGAAGCTGCGGGCCTCCTCCGGCGTCATCTGCGCATAACACATGATGATGGCCGTGTCACCTACCGACACCAGCCGTGCAGCAGCTCCGTTCAGGCAGATGCATTTCGAACCGCGCTCCCCCTTTATTGCATAGGTGATGAGACGTGAGCCATTGGTCACGTCCACCACATGTACCTGTTCTCCCTCGATGATGCCGGCTGCATCCATCCAGTTCTCGTCGATGGTAATGCTGCCCACGTAATTCAGATTCGCATCCGTCACCTTCACGCGGTGAAGTTTCGACTTCAGTACTGTAATCAGCATTTCTCGCGGTATTTGATGTTGTCTATGAGTCTGACCTTACCGCAATGGACGGTAATGCAGCCTACTATATAATCTCCGCTACCCCATTTGGATAATGGCTGAAGAGTATTTCCGTCAACAATCTCGAAATACTCCACCTCAAGCCCGTCAATAGCGTTGATCGTATCCACGACATATTTGACGGTATCCTCGACCGAATGGCTGTGCGCATACTTACGGCTTGCGAACAGTGTGCGGGATATGTTGGCGGCAGTCTTGCGCTCGGCCTTTGACAGCAGGGTATTGCGGGAACTGAGAGCCATGCCATCCTCCTCGCGGACAATCGGACAGCCTACAATCTGAACCTTCAGATTCAGCTGACGGACCATTTCACGGATAATGGCGAGCTGCTGGAAATCCTTCTCACCGAAGTATGCCCTGTCCGGCTCGACGGCATAGAAAAGCTTGCTGACAATCTGAGCCACGCCGTTGAAATGCCCCGGGCGGTGAATGCCCTCCATTACCTTGTCGAGCGGTGTGAAATCAAACTGACGGGTATCAGGTTCCGGATACATTTCCTCCACTGAGGGAGCGAACACGTACTGGGCGCCTATCTTGTCCAGAAGAGCGCAGTCGGCATCGAGAGTACGCGGATAATTCTTCAGATCATTCTTGTCATTGAACTGCGTCGGATTGACGAAATCGCTGACAACAGTCACATCATTTTCTCCCACACTGCGGCGCACGAGAGATGCATGTCCCTCATGAAGAGCGCCCATAGTCGGCACCAGTCCTACGCTCCAGCCTTCAGAACGGGCCTGGCCGAGGACCTGCTTCAATTCGCTGATAGTATTGATTATCTTCATATTAGTATTCCGACCGGATTATTAACGTCCAGTTCAGTTATAATTATCTCTAAAAACGCGCAAAATAAATCAATTATTGTCAATTATCAAAATGAGTGTCCGAGAGTTTGCTTTTAACAAAGATTTTTTTTATATCTTTGCAAAGTATACCGAAATAGGCATGTTGCATGCCAGCAAAAACAGGGGAAGAATATGGATAAAAAACGGATATTGTACATCTCCAGCGAGATTATGCCATTCGTCGGTGAATCCGAAATCTCAGCCAACTGCAGGACTGTTCTCACAGCAATGCAGGACAGAGGGCACGAGATCCGGACCTTCATGCCGAAATGGGGTCCTATCAACGAGAGGCGGAACCAGCTGCATGAGGTAATCCGCCTGTCAGGAATGAACCTCATCATCGACGACACCGACCATCCTCTCCTCATCAAGGTGGCATCACTGCCATCCGCACGTCTTCAGGTCTATTTCATTGACAATGACGATTACTTCCAGAACCACCTGTTCACCAACGACAGGGACGGTTCGGAATACCATGACAATGACGAGCGTACCATTTTCTTCGCCCGCGGTGTACTCGAGACCGTCAAGAAGCTGCGTTGGAATCCGGATGTGATTCACTGCTACGGCTGGATGTCGGCTCTCATTCCAATGTATGTCAAGACCGGCTTCCAGGAAGAGCCTGCCTTCCGCGATTCAAAGGTGGTGTTCTCACTCTGCGACGACGGTTTCTCCAGCAATTTCCCCGACAACTACAAGGACAAGCTTCTGGTCAGAAACATGACACCTGACGTAGCCGGCAGTTTCGCATCGCCATTCGGATTCGAGGAACTCATGAAGAAGGCCATCGAATTTTCGGACGGTGTGGTCAAGGACTCCAGGAACTCCGACAAGGAGCTGTACCAGTACGCCGGCAAGCTGAAAAAAGCCAGAATAGACTGCTCTACCCAGTCAGATTCCGCAGAAAAGCTGGAGCAGTTCTACGATTCCCTGTTTTAAGGTATAGACAAAAATATGAACATCAAGGCAATTGCAGCCACTCTGGTGGCTATTCCGTTTTTGATTTCATGCGATAACGACACATCCACACTGGGAGCTTCCATCGTCCCCGACAATGATGTAATAAGCGTAGAGGCCGAGACTTTCTACGGCACTTCGAAATCTGTCATTGCCGACAGCTGGCTGCTCTCACGCGGCAGCAACAGCTATCTGGGAATATATACGGACCCGGAGACCGGCACCAGGACGGATGCCAGTTTCCTGACGCAGTTCAACTGCATCGAGGACTACCAGTTCCCTGATTCCGTATTGGGCATCAGAGGATTTCATTTCGATGACAGTCATTATATCGGCGAAAAACCGTTCAGCGCAAGTCTGAGGCTTTATTTTACAGAATACATCGGAGACCCGGACAATGCCATGAAGATTGAAGTCTGGCCCATCACCGGTGATTTCAGCCCTGAAAGCAGATATTTGCCCGACACAGATCCGTCACAGTTCTGCGACATGTCAGGAGAGCCGCTGGCAAGGGTGAGCGTATCACCGACAGACTACGTGACAAGCGATTCCCTGAGAAGTCTCTCCACATACTTCCCGAATCTGTACATTTCACTGCCTGACAGCATCGCGGAGAACTTGCTTACCACCTACTATTCCGAAGGAGGCAGGGAGAAATTCAAAAACACTCCGGCATTCATCGAAAATATCTGCAAGGGATATTATATAAGGTGTATCCAGGGAGACGGAACTCTCATCAACGTCAGCATAAGCGTGCTGGAGATACATTTCAAGCACCTGACGCTGAATGAGAAGACTCAAAAGATGGAGCTTACATCGTCAATAGCCGAATTCTCCGGCAATGAGGAGGTGCTACAGCTCAATCTCTTCAAGAGCGAGGGCAATGAGGAACTGCTGGCCTGCGACACGTCAACATACCTGAAATCCCCCTACGGAATCATCACAGAGCTCACGATTCCGGTCGAGGAGATTGCCGGCAGTTCTGACATGGTCAACTCCGCATCGGTCACATTCCACCGCATGAACCCGCAATCCGAAGAGAACATCATAAGAGCTCCCGGAACGATTGTCATGCTCAGAAAGGATGACATGAAGGACTTTTTCAACAGTCCTTCGACAATTGACAACATCAGGTCATACTACACGACTTTTGATGGTGTCAACAACGAATATACGTTCAACAACATTTCCAGACTTATTCTGGCATGTATCAGCGAGCGCGCTGAATGGATGGCTGCGAACGGATGGGATGCCGACGATGCCGCAGGAAAGGCAGCTTACGCAGAACAGTATCCTCACTGGAACAAGGTTGTCATACTACCCGCCAGTGCCATAAAGGATGCCAGTTCGAATATCCTGTACTTCAACCTCGACACTTCCTCATCATGTGCCAGGCTGCAGGGCGGGCCGAACGGTAACAGAATAGCAATCAAGGTAATAAAGGCCGACTTCTGATTCAAGTCATACCGATACAAATGAGAAAATCCCGGACGATTGTCAGTAGCGTCCGGGATTTTCTTTATTTCTCCGTGTATTATTTCTCCGCGGTCTTTTTCTCAGTCTTCTGCTTCTTCACTTTCTGGGCAGCCTTCATTCTGGCAATGGTCTTCTCCAAAGCCTGAATTTCCTTGTCCTGATTGCGGATAGTGGTCTGGAAAGCGTTCAGTTCCTCCAGATCCATGTCAGCCGGCATTGCCCAGTGTACCCTGTTTATGAAATCAGCCAGAATATTCATGTAGTTGGTGAATGCGTCGTAAGCGGACTCGTAAATGCCGCGGTCAATGCCTCCCTCCACATTCTTCGTGGTCATGAAACGGAAGTTGTTGGTAGCCTGCAGATAGTTCCAGTCCTGACGTATCCTGCGGTCCGTACACAGACGCACACGGTCACCGATGGAGTAAAGCTTGTTGAAAGCCTCGCGCTGCATGACATTGCCGAGCCATGTGCTGACATCGCGTTCCTCGTCAGTCCAGGACATAGGATACGGTACCTCGAGAGGTGCAATGGACTCATTGTTCTCCACCACTTCGGAAGGTGTCGAGAACGTGATGCCGCGCTTGCGTGCCTCAGCAGGAAGGGCCTTCATGAACTCCAGGATATTGGAGCTGAGCGGCTGATAAATGCCGAATGCGCACAGATGCATGAAGATGTTGATAACCTTCTCCTCTTCAGGAAGCTCAGCTATCCAGTCCGCATAGGTGTCACTCATCAGAGGATACGACTTCCATGAAGGATTGGCGAACCTGAGACTCAGGTCATCGGACAGCTTGTAGTCACGGAGCAGAATCTTCAGATCCGGATTCATGCAGCAGTGATACAGGTAGTGTGGGCTCTTCCAACCCAGAATATGCTTGGCTCCTTCAGTCAGAATTCCCTTGAATCCCATATCGGCCACCATTGCTCCAATCTCATCGTCGTAGAGCAGGCTGGAATTGCGGAACACCTTAGGACGCTGGCCGAAAAGCTCGAATATCTTGTCACTGAGCATCTGGACATCCTCACGGAAGCCCTCGGACCAGTTGTCTGCCAGTGACGAGAGGCCATGCGAATACGGCTCCGCCAGAAATTCACAGCAGCCTGTCTCGTTGAGTTCCTTCAGCAGGTCAATGACAGCCGGGGAATACTGCTCCAGCTGCTCCAGACCTACGCCGGAGAGCGACAGAGCCAGCTTGAAATAGCCCTTGTAGTCTCTTGCCATCTGAATGAATGTCTTGAGCGCAGGTATGTACGAGTTCTCTGCAATATAATTGATGCTCGAGTCATTGGCATAGTCATCAAAGTAGTAGTGATCGGTACCGATGTCAAAGAAACGGTATCTCTTCAGATGAACACTCTGATGAATCTCAAAGTACATGCATATCGTCTTCGTCTTCATATATCTTCGTTTTATCTGTTATCTTTTCCAGCCCAGGATTTCCAAATACCTGTTCAAAATTCTCTCGCCTACCTTGTCCCACGTAATCGCATCGACCTCCTTCTTTCCCTCGACCTTGAGATACTGGTAGAGAGAGTCATTGGTGCAGATGGAGTAGATGGCATCCGCCATTGCATGAATGTCCCAATAGTCAACCTTTATGCACTTGTCCAGAATCTCCGCACATCCGGACTGCTTGGAGATGATGGTCGGAACCATGCACTGCATTGCCTCCAGAGGGGAAATGCCGAAAGGTTCGGATACGGACGGCATGATGTACACGTCGCTGGCCTTGAGACATTCATAGACCTGACGTCCCTTCATGAACCCGGGGAAGTGGAATCTGTCCGCTATGCCGCGTTCCGCAGCCAGTCTGATCATCGCGTTCATCATATCACCGCTGCCGGCCATGCAGAAACGGATGTCGCGAGTGCTCTTCAGAACCATGGAGGCAGCCTCAACGAAATACTCAGGTCCCTTCTGCATGGTGATACGCCCGAGGAATGTCACCCATTTCTCGCCCGGATGCTCTATCGGTTTGATATCCTGAATCTCCTGCGGAAGCGGCTCCACAGCATTGTGCATTGTGGAGACCTTGCGCGGATCCTGATGGTACTTGTTTATCACAGTCTGACGCGTGAGCTCGCTCACACACATGATGTGGTCGGCATAGTCCATTCCATTCTTTTCAATGGCATAGACTGTCGGATTGACATTGCCACGGCTGCGGTCAAAGTCAGTCGCATGCACATGTATCACAAGAGGCTTGCCGCTCACCTGCTTGGCATGTATTCCCGCCGGGTAGGTAAGCCAGTCATGCGAATGGATAATGTCAAACTGCTCGGTACGCGCAACTACACCGGCAACGATGGAATAGTTGTTTATCTCCTCATGCAGGTTGTCAGGATAGCGTCCGGAGAAATTGATGCATCCCAGATCATCTGTGCCGATGTAGTTGAAGTCTGCATAGATATGATCCCTGAAGCGGTAGTAGTCCGATGCATCCATCCACGGATGACGCGACTCCACATACTGGCGGTCTGGATTGCGCCACACCACAGGCACAGTGTTCATACCTACAATCTTCATGAAGCTCTGATCCTCATCGCCCCAGGGCTTCGGCAGACAGAATGTTATATTCACATCTCCCTGGTGGGCCAGTCCGCGAGTCAGACCGAAGCTCGCCGTACCGAGTCCTCCCAGGATATGAGGGGGAAATTCCCATCCAAACATCAATACGTTCATAATGGCTTTCCTTCTTTATTCGAATTCATTAATCATCTTGAAAGTCCTCAGGATGCCTGCGACATTCATCGCGAATGACACGGCTCCGCGTCCCTTGAAAGGCGGGTTTCCGTCGAACAGTTCCGGCAGCGAGCCGATGCAGTGCGACGTCATCTCCTCCTCGTAACCTATCATCTGTCTCTCGAGGAACGAAAGTCCGCTGCGGCGGAACACCTTCAGGTAGGCCTCGAAATAGAAGCCTGCAAGCCACGGCCACGCCGTACCCTGGTGATACGCATAGTCGCGCTCCCTCTGGGGTCCCACATAATTCGGATTGTACCCGAGACTCTTCGGGCTCAGCGAGCGGAGTCCCTTCGGTGTCAGAAGTTCCTTCGTGACAATGTCAACCACGCTCTTGCGCTGTTTCATATCGAGCGGGGAGTAGTCAAATGCGGCCGCGAAAATCATATTCGGCCTGACGCTCCATTCCGGAACGGCCCCATCGACATAATCGAACAGATAACCGTACTCATTTATGAAAGTGCTTCTGAAGGACTCGGCTGTCAGTGCCGCCATCTTCTCAAAGCGCGATGCGATTTCCTTACGTCCGAACTCGCGGTTCATGTCAGCCACAAACATCTGGGCATTGTACCAGAGAGCATTTATCTCCACCACATATCCGGTGCGAGGCACGACAGGACGGCCTGCCGCAGTCGAGTTCATCCAGGTGGCGGCCACATCACGGCCGTTCACATGGAGCAGCGCGTTCTCATGACGGAAGCAGTTCCTGTGGCGGTTGAGACGTATGTATTCGACGATATCGGTAATCAGCTTGCCGTACTTCTCCCACGCCTTGCTTCTGGACACAGACTTCGCATACTGCTGAATGGCCCATACAGCCCAGAGCAGGACATCCGGCTTGTCTATCTCCTCTATCTGACATTTGCTCTCACGGCTCTTCATGAAGTCGTAAATCGCTTCCCGGACAGTGGACATCGCCGACTCGAATTCGAAGTCCTCACCCAGTGCCAGGGTCAGTCCCGGAAGCGAGACGAGCATATCCCTGGCCCTGCACTTGAACCACGGATATCCAGCAAGAATGTAATGATATTTCCCTTGCTTATTATGGAACTGATGAGCGGAATTTTTCAGACAATGATAGAAATTGTCACGCGGTGTACGCTCATTGGCCTCGATAGTAAAGGTACGCTTCAGTCCCTTCGTTCTGGCCTCGTTGACACCGGCGCTGAAGACGATGCTCTCTCCCTTTTCGATCTTCATCTCGAAGTATCCCGGCACGTAGAGGTCTTCATTGAAATCGTATCCGCGTTCCAGTTCCTTGGAGTATTCGAACCTTCTGTACCAGTCCGGGCAGAAGACAAATCTGCACTCCTTGCTGGTCTGCATGTACAGGTCCGGATAACCCGGATACATGCAGGTACGGATGCCGTTCTCCACCTCAGTATATTCACGGCTGGCCTGGGCATTCTCATGAGTGAACTGCCTGACACTGCGGAACGCGAGGTAGGGACGAAGTCTGAGAGTTGTCTCGGAATGGGCATCTACAAGAGTGTAGCGGATAAGAATGCGGTTCTCGTTATGCTCGAACAGTTTCTCCTTCTTCAGCAGAACTCCGCCCACACGATAGGTAGTGGTCGGCACCTTGTCACAGTCAAACTCACGTATGTACTTGTTGCCCTTCGGACTGAAGTTGTAGCCCCAGTACTGATGCACACCCAGATTGAACTCGGCTCCGTGCTGCACCACCGTCTCGTCGAGCGACGAAATCAGCACATGAGGGTCGTTGTCAAGCTCCGGAATCGGAATCACAAGCAGACCATGGTACTTCCTCGTATTACAGTCCACAATCGTCGTGCAATGGTACGCTCCGGACCTGTTCGTACGCAGGATTTCCCTCGGAAGAGTTTCCTCGAGGTTGGTCATCAGAGTCTTGTCAAAATGAAGATAACTCATATTACAACGTCTTGCATTTACACCTTATTAAAATACAAAGTTAGCCAATTTAATATCCAATTACAAATATTAAGCATCGAAAAACACCATGCTGTACCTATTATTTGTAACTTTGCAAAACGCACAAAATGACAAAATGTCACAGAAATGAATAAAATTCTATCAAAAGTTCAGTTTTCGGAGAATGTTTTCAAATTTGAGGTAGAAGCGCCCCTCATTGCACGGACAAGAAAGGCCGGCAACTTCGTCATCATCAGAATCGGCGAAAAGGGCGAGCGCATACCGCTGACCATAGCGGATGCCGATACGGAAAAGGGCACGATCACACTGGTGGTCCAGCGTATCGGACTTTCCACAAACCGTCTTTGCAAGCTTGAACCGGGCGATTCCCTCACAGATCTGGTAGGCCCGCTCGGCCAGCCGACACATATTGAGAAATACGGTACTGTTGTATGCGCTGGCGGCGGTGTCGGAGTAGCGCCGATGCTTCCCATCATCCAAGCCCTCAAGGCTGCCGGCAACAGGGTCATCTCCGTTCTTGCAGGCCGCAACAAAGATTTGATTATACTTGAAGATGAAGTACGTAAATCATCTGATGAAGTGATAGTTATGACTGACGACGGTTCTTACGGAAAGAAAGGACTTGTCACAAACGGCATCGAGGAGGTCATACTTCGCGAAAAGGTGGACAAGTGCTTTGCCATCGGCCCTGCCATAATGATGAAGTTCGTCTGTCTGCTTACCAAAAAGTACGGGATACCCACTGACGTATCCCTCAACACCATCATGGTGGACGGAACCGGCATGTGCGGCGCCTGCCGCGTGAGCGTCGGAGGCAAGACCAGGTTCGTCTGCGTGGACGGTCCCGAGTTCGACGGTCATCAGGTAGATTTCGACGAGATGCTGAAGCGAATGGGAGCCTTCCGCGACATAGAAAAGGAGGAGATGGCGAAACTGGAACAGTCTGTCTCCGGTCCCCGCAAGACATCAGACGACAGCAGCAGCCGTCAGCCAGACGCATCCGGTATTGAAACGGAGCCACTCGATGTCCTGTGCGACAGAAACGCTGAATGGCGTACCCAGCTCAGAGCATCAATGAAACCGAAAGACCGCACCGCCATCGAGCGTTGCACCATGCCGGAACTCGACCCGAGCTACCGCCGCCATGTCCGTCACGAAGAGGTCAACCGCGGTCTCAGCGAGGAGCAGGCACTCATCGAAGCCAAGCGCTGTCTCGACTGCGTAAACCCGTCATGTATGGAGGGATGTCCTGTCAATATTGAAATTCCATCATTCATAAAGAACATAGAACGTGGCAATTATCTTGCTGCAGCTAAAGTACTGAAGAAGACCAGTTCCCTGCCTGCAGTGTGCGGCCGCGTCTGCCCTCAGGAGAAGCAGTGCGAATCCAAGTGCATACACCTGAAGATGGGAAAGAAGGCTGTGGCAATCGGCTATCTGGAACGTTTTGCAGCCGACTACGAACGCGAGAGCGGCAACATGGCGACACCGGCTGTTGCAGCACCCAACGGTATCAAGGTGGCAGTGGTAGGTTCAGGACCTTCCGGCCTCACATTCGCCGGAGAGATGGCCAAGGCCGGATACAGCGTGACCGTATTTGAAGCCCTCCACGAAATCGGAGGCGTTCTTAAGTACGGCATTCCGGAATTCCGTCTGCCGAACAGCATAGTGGATGTCGAAATAGACAACCTTCGCAAAATCGGCGTCGAGTTCCGCAAGGACTGCATCATCGGCAAGACATTATCCGTACAGGACCTGGAGAATGACGGATACAAAGGTATTTTCGTGGGTTCCGGAGCAGGCCTTCCGAACTTCATGAACATCCCAGGAGAGAACCTCATAAATATCATGTCTTCAAACGAATACCTCACAAGAGTTAATCTGATGGATGCAGCTTCAAGCGAGTCCGACACCCCAATCCGCTTCGGCAGTAAAGTGGTAGTAGTGGGAGGCGGCAACACAGCCATGGATTCAGTCCGTACAGCGCTCAGGCTCGGTGCGGAGCGCGCCATCATCGTGTACCGCCGTTCAGAGGAGGAGATGCCTGCACGTCTGGAGGAAGTACGCCACGCCAAGGAGGAAGGAGTTGAGTTCATGACGCTTCACAACCCGATAGAATATATAGGTGACGAGCAGGGACACGTCAAGCAGGTAGTTCTGCAGAAGATGGAACTGGGAGAACCGGACGCAAGCGGCCGACGCAGCCCTGTTCCGATGGAAGGATGCACGGAAACAATAGACGTGGATCTGGTAATCGTTGCTGTTGGAGTATCGCCGAACCCGCTCGTACCGAAGTCCATCGAAGGTCTTGAACTGGGACGCAAGAACACCATCGCAGTTGACGAAAACATGCAGTCTTCAGTACGCGGAATCTACGCCGGAGGCGACATCGTACGAGGCGGAGCAACCGTGATTCTCGCTATGGGAGACGGACGCAGAGCTGCTGCCAGAATGCAGGAGCAGTTAGCCTGACAAGAGGGGTTATATATACGCGAATGGTGGCATTACCGCATAGGTAGTACCACCATTCGTATTTTACAACTATTTGATTATAAAATCACTGAATCATTTTCGCCTCATTTCTTGAGAAATGCGAAGAATACAGCTGCCACAAGCAGGAAAAAGGCTACAAGATGATTCCAATGCAGGGTCTGGCTCTTGAAACACAAGGTGACTATCAGCGTAAACACCACAAGAGATATGGCCTCCTGCATTACCTTTAGCTGCATCAGGGAAAACGGTCCGCCATTGATATCGGAACCCATCCTGTTGGCTGGAATCATGAAACAATACTCGACAAGCGCCAGTCCCCACGAAGCTAAAATTACAAGAAAGAGCGGCCAGTCAGTGGAAATCTTCATTTCCTGAAGCTTGAGATTGCCGTACCACGCAAATGTCATGAACACATTTGAAATCACCAGCATAATTACAGTGAGAAACCCTTTCATTCTTGCCTTAGTTCTATTTTATTTGCAAAGTTACGCCAAGAGAATTACCTTTGCAAGTAAAGAAATAACTTACTGATGAGACTGAAGTCTTTACAACTGACTGTATTGATGCTTCTTTTCTGTGCCCTGGCTTGCGCCCAGACGCTTCAGGAAGGCAGAAACCTCTTTTCTGCAGGCAATTATGAAGCCGCCCTGCCCATCATGGAGAAGTACAGCAGGCAGCAGCCTTCCAACGCCACCAGAAGCTACTGGTACGGCGTATGTCTGTTCGAGACCGGCCGCAGGGCGGATGCCGTGCCTTATCTGGAGCAGGCAGTTGCCAAGAAGATCATCAAGGGACACAGATATCTCGCTGAGTATTACGCAGATCAGATGGAGTACCAGCAGGCGATTGACCACTACGAACTGCTCGTGGAAGGCATGGAAAAGGATAAGGAACTGCACAACGACTCACTGGAAGCGGTTTATCGCACAAAATCGGAAAAGTTGCGCAAATCGTTCAGAATGCTCCGCAACACAAGCAGGATATGCTTTATCGACAGCTTCGCAGTTTCTAAGGATAACTTCTTGAGCAGTTATATTTTAAGTAGTCAAACCGGAAGTATCGCCAAATACTCTGACATTTTCGGAACCGGGCTTGACGGAGACGTTTTCATCCCGGAAACGAAATCCGACATACTCTTCAGCCGGCTGGATGCGGACAGCACCTACAGGACTTACAAAGGCTTCAGGAGTTTTGACGAATGGACGGACATCACCCGCGTCGAACTGATCTCAGGCAATGCCGATGTACGCTACCCCTTCGTGATGAACGATGGAGCCACCACCTATTTCGCCAGCAACGGGCCTGAATCTATCGGCGGCTACGACATCTTCGTGACAAGATACAACACCGGCACAGGCGCATACCTGACGCCGGAGAACATCGGAATGCCGTTCAACTCCCCTGCCAACGACTACATGTACGTAATAGACGAGGCCAGCAACCTCGGATGGTTCGCGACAGACCGCAACCAATCCCCCGACAGCGTATGCGTGTACGTCTTCATCCCAAATGAGACACGTTCAGTCTACAGCATCGAATCCGACGGAGACACCGCAGTAATCCGCGCCGCGCGTCTGGCATCAATCGCCGAGACACAGTCTGACAAGGACGCATTACGAGCTGCAAGACAAAGACTTACCATGCTAGCGTTAAACGGTTTGGAGAAGGACAGCGAACATGGCATCACGTTTGTGATAGATGATATGACCGACTACCACGCCGCTGACGAATTCCGCTGTCCCGAGGCACGTACACTGTTCGAGAGTTGGACAAAGGCCAGAAAAAAGCTCGAATCAGACAGTGCCAACTTATTGCAACAGAGAGAAGTATGGAACAGGTCAAGCATTTCCGAACGCGAGAAGACACGCGCTTCCCTGCTGCAGTTTGAGAAGGAAGTCGGGCAGCTCGAACGCTACGTCTCGGACACAGAGGTAGAGATCCGCAACTTGGAAATAAGGTACCTTACACGTTAATTGAGATGTCTCCGGATAACGACACGATATGCGCCGTTGCCACCCCGGCCGGTGGTGCCCTCTCGATAATCCGCATTTCCGGACCTGATGCCGTCAGCATTGCAGACCGGATTTTCAAGCCAATATCAGGCGTCCCGCTCTGCGAACAGAAGCCCTACTCCATCTGCTTCGGTCACATTATTGGAGAAGACGAGCGTATTCTCGACGAAGCCATGGCCAGCATGTTCCGAGCCCCCCACTCCTACACCGGCGAAGACTGCGTCGAACTTTCATGCCACGGCTCGCCATACATAGTCCAGCAGACCATTTTCGGCCTGCTCAGAAACGGATGCCGCCAGGCCGGTCCCGGCGAATTCACCCAAAGGGCCTTCCTCTCCGGCAAGATGGACCTGAGCCAGGCCGAAGCAGTGGCCGACCTGATAGCCTCCACATCCTCCGCCACCCACAGGATGGCCATGAATCAGTTGAAGGGAGGATTCAGCCGCAGGCTGCGCGAACTGCGCGACCAGCTTCTCCAGCTCACATCGCTGATGGAACTGGAACTGGACTTCAGCGAAGAGGATGTCCAATTCGCAGACAGGTCGCAACTGGGCAGTCTGGCATCCGACATCGAGAATACACTCTCCACCCTCGCCTCTTCATTCAAAACCGGCAACGCTCTTCGCAACGGCATTCCGGTAGCCATAGTCGGCCGCACCAACACCGGCAAGAGCACACTTCTGAATTTCCTCCTGAACGATGACCGCGCACTGGTCAGCGACATCCGCGGAACCACCCGCGACAGCATCGAAGACACCTCTGTCATAGACGGTACCCTGTTCCGTTTCATCGACACCGCCGGCATCCGCAACTCCGATGACGCAGTCGAACAGATGGGCATTGAACGTTCCTTCCAGAAAGTCTCCCAAGCTGAAATAGTTCTATACCTGACCGACTGTTCCCAACCTGACACCGAGTCCGATTCCGAACTTGAAAGCAGTATCACCGCCCTATGCTCCGAAAAAACACTGATCAGGATTCACAACAAATGCGACCTTCTAACAGATGTACCCGAAAGCACCGATGTAAATATTTATCTTTCCGCAAAACACGAAATCAACACCGATTTCCTAAAGCGCTCGCTAACCCGATGCGCCCCTGACCTCCACCTCTGCAGCGACGAAGTGACCGTCACCAACGCCCGCCACTTCCAAGCCATCTCCAACGCCCTCGATTGCATCACCCGCGTCCGCCAAGGCCTCACCGACGGCACCCCTTCCGACCTCCTCAGCCAGGACACCCGCGAATGCATCCACCACCTCTCCGACATCCTCGGCGAAGTCACCACCGACCAGGTTCTCCAAAACATCTTTTCGCACTTCTGCATCGG
>JAKSIW010000005.1 GCA_024398555.1 Bacteroidaceae bacterium
GAGAAACTGACGTTCCTGTCAACGTACAGTGCCTCTACCTGATGGAAGAAACAGTGTGCGCGGTAGCTGATAGCCTCGTTGCGATATACGCGTCCCGGGCATATGATGCGGATTGGGGGCTGGGCATGTTCCATGACACGGCTCTGCACTGATGAAGTGTGAGTGCGCAGGATGATGTCAGGATGTGATTCTACGAAGAATGTGTCCTGCATGTCGCGTGCCGGATGATCCTCTGCGAAATTCATTGCGGAGAATACATGCCAGTCATCTTCGACTTCCGGACCGTCGGCGAGGACGAATCCAAGACGTGAGAATATGTCGATTATCTCATTCCTGACGATGTTGAGCGGATGACGTGTGCCCAGTTTCATCGGGTACTCCGTGCGGGTCAGGTCAGGACGGTTCTCGGCCTCGGCCTTTTCCTCGAAACGTGCCTTCAGCTCGCTGATCTTCTCCTGAGCCCTGTCCTTGAGCTGATTGACCTTCATTCCGACCTCCTTCTTCATTTCCGCCGGAACAGAACGGAAATCCGCCATTAGGTCGTTGACAATACCTTTCTTGCTGAGATACTTCAGTCTGAGCTGTTCCAGTTCTTCAGCGTTATCAGCTGTGAGAGCATCAATCTCCCTGATGAGTTCGTCGATTCTGTCAATCATCATACTTTTCACTTGTTGATTACGAAACGCAAAATTAGCAAAAAAAGAATGGAAAGATTTAAAAACTTGCCTAATTTCGCGTCTGCTATGACTGTAATTGAGAATTGCCCGATGAAGGGCCGCAACACTTTCGGCATCGATGTATCAGCTGACAAGTTCATCGAGTTCGGTAATGAGGATGAACTGCGAAGCGTACTTGCACAGGCCGGGACGCCCTTGCTGACTGTAGGAGGTGGAAGCAATCTGCTGTTTCTGGATGATTTTCACGGAACGGTTCTGCATTCCGCAATATCCGGTATTGAAGTTCTGGAGGAGACGGATGAATATGTCATGGTCAGTGCCGGTTCCGGTGTAGTGTGGGATGATTTTGTCGGATACTGTGTCGGACACGGGTGGTGGGGAGCTGAAAATCTCACAGCTATTCCCGGTGAAGTGGGTGCCAGTGCGGTACAGAATATCGGAGCATATGGCTGCGAGGTCGGAGATATAATCCACGAAGTGAGAACTGTCAGCGTGAAGGACGGCTCGGTGAGGGTGTTCAGTAATGAAGAATGCCGTTACGGGTATAGGTACAGCATATTCAAGGCTGAGCTGAAAGGACAGTATATTGTCACATACGTAACGTACAGACTCAGCCGGAAAGCCAACCCGAATCTCGGATACGGTGCATTGAGGCAGTCTGTCGGTGAAAGCGGTGAGACTACACTTGAGAATATCAGAAATGCAGTGAGAAGGATACGTGACTCAAAGCTTCCTGATCCCAAGGTCCTGGGCAATGCAGGCAGTTTCTTCATGAATCCGGTCATCAGCCAGTCTGACTTCGAATCCATAAGGCGCGAATATCCTGAGGTACCGTCATATCCTGCCGGAGAAGGACTTGTCAAGGTTCCCGCAGGGTGGCTTATCGAGAAGTGCGGATGGAAGGGCCGTGCGCTTGGTCCGGCAGCCGTACATGACCGTCAGGCCCTTGTCCTGGTCAACCGTGGCGGTGCAAAGGGCTCGGACATCAAGGCTCTGGCAGACGCTGTGATTTCGGATGTGGAAGCTCGTTTCGGTATAAGGCTGAAGGCTGAAGTTAATTTCATACTTTCATGAAACTCACTTTTTTAGGTACAGGGACCTCAATTGGAGTGCCGGAGATGCTGTGCAAGTGTCCTACCTGTCTTTCTGACGATCCCAGAGACAGGCGGCTCAGAGCGTCTGCTCTTGTCCAGACTGATACGACGAACATTCTTATAGACTGCGGTCCGGATTTCAGACAGCAGATGATGAGATGCGGGCTGGAAAGAATCGACGGAGTTCTTGTGACCCATGAGCATTACGACCATGTGGGAGGCATTGACGACCTGAGACCGTTCTGCGCGGCAGGCAACGTGCCGGTTTATGCCGAAAGGATGGTGATAGAGCATCTGATGGAACGTATTCCGTATTGTTTCGGCAAAAGCAAGTACCCGGGTACTCCGAGCATTGACCTGATTGGGATTGAGCCGCACCGAAACTTCACCGTAGGCGATGTCAGTATTACTCCGATTAGGGTGATGCACGGAATGCTGCCGATAGTCGGCTTCAGGATCGGAAAGATGGCATATATTACTGATATGAAGTCAATTGACGAACAGGAAATGAAGTATCTCGAAGGAATAGATACACTGGTTGTCAATGCGCTCCATATCAAGGAGCATCCGACTCACCAGAATGTGATTCAGGCTGTTCATTTCGCCGAACGCACCGGAGCGGCCCATACATGGTTCATTCACATGAGCCACAGGGTTGGCATGCACGCAATTGCCGATGCAAAGCTGCCTGACAATATGCATTTTGCATACGATAATCTGAAGCTGGAAATATAGAGCCTATTCCGATTTTACATTGCCTTTCAGCGTCTCTGAGATGGCAGACTTCATTTCCAGAATCATCTGATCGGTGGCGTTTTTCCTATCAGGCATGAATGTCTTGTCGTACAGACACTTGCTCAGTTTGATATGCCTGATCGGGTTTTGGGATATATCGGCCAGCGCTCCTCCGATATTTACTCCAAGTCTAATAGGCAGGGGAGTGTCTATCAGCGAAATATGATAGTTGCAGTCCAGATCCTTGTTGATGTTGTGACGGCCTCCGATTACTGCTGTATAGCGGTCCAGATGCACCAGGAACGGATAAAGGTCCACCTTGTTGCGAAGAACCTGAATCTCCACGGAAAGACTGTCTATCCTGTTTTCAGCCTTACGGCTCATCAGAAGCTTCTTCTTGATTGTGTTGAAGACTTCGTTGTCCATCACCTTCATGTCCTTGCCCTCAATGGCGGCAGCACCTATCAGAGTAGGCATCTTGGGCATGTAGTTTTCGTCCATGTACGTTTCAGCCGCCAGATGGAACTGTGCCTTTCCGTCAAATGACTTCAGCATCGGTACGATGGAGTCTACAGAAGGAATCAGATCTATAAGTTCACCTACAGATATATCCAGAAGATGGAAGTCCAGACCGGTATAGAGATGATCGGTACGCGGAGTCCTATATATTGCGGTGAGTTCCATCCTTGCCGCACTGGAGGAGAATCCCAGTTCCTGAAGTACGAGAACTCCGTCCTTGATTGTGATGTCGCCTCCGAGGTTGTTGAACTCATGTCCGTTGAAGCTCATCCGGTGAATACTGGTATTCAGGGCAATGTTCATGCCTTCAGGAACAATAAATGGTTCCCTTTTATTGTATTCTTTTGATAACGTGTCGGTTGAAATCTCTATTGTATCTGCGAATAACACTCCTTTTGATTTGCCTGACGGCTCTTCGCGGCCTGCGCCGCTTATGAACGACATCAGCTCGTCCATATCTGTGTACTCAGAAACAAAATCCAGCGTACCTTCCATCGTGCCGCGGTGCTCGATGAAGGCGTCTATATCTCTGATGTCTCCCGACAGGGAAATATCAGAATTGCCGAATATAATTCTGCTTTTCGCAATGTCAAACTGACCGAGCGAAAAGTCAAACGACAGGGTGGGGACAACCAATGGGACGGAGAGGGATGTCAGTGATAATCCATTCAGGCTTACGGACATGTCAGGCTGCCATCGTGTGAGGAAATACTGCTGGGTGGTGTCGATGGCTGCTGTGGCTGATATCGCGGTGTTTCCGCATATCAGTTCCAAACGGTCTCCAAGGGTGGCTGAGACTGAATCATATACCAGGTCTGCCATCAGCCTGCTTCTGCCGCCTTCCGATGCGGAAGCCATGTACTCTCCGCTGATATTCAAATGATTGATTTCTGCGGATATGGTGTCCATAACAGCGGAAAGTCCTGATATTTCCGCATCAGCTTTCAGATGTCTGTTCTTGTCAATGCAGTCAATATCTGCAACTATCCTGTCCGCTTCTCCCGATATTGAATCGCCCAGACTGCCTGAGAAGTCATCCAGCATGACTTTCGCTCCGGCCGAACGGATGTCCAGAAGACCGTCCTTATACAGGATGCTTCCGTCGGCATTCAGGCTCAGCCTTCCATCAGCTGCTATTCCGTCAGTAAGGTGCTGGAAGCTTGCTGGAATCATTCCCATCAACGTATTGATATCCAACGAACTGAATGAGAATGAACCGGATGCGTCAATTGAACTGCCATCAAGTGAGCAGAGAGCGCTCAGTCCAAAGTCCTGGCCGTTGATGGAAATGGAACTGCCTTCTGTCCTGAAATGGGTGAAGGACGTGTCTGTATAAAGAGGTATTGATACCTTCAAAGGCCAATCCTGTATGAATTCTTCGTCTTTTACCTTCAGTTTGGCAGACGTGGCATAAATACGTGTAGTACAATCAATTGCACTTCCTGATTTGACGCATGGCAGTTCCAGGCCGAGTTCTGTGGCTGTGGCGCGAAGCGGAGATTCCCCGCCTTTGCTGAACATTGCATTCTGCAGACCGAATCTGGAACTGAGGCTTCCGTCCAGACGGCTGATATTGCCATTGGCGTTGACATTCAGGTCCAGATGTTGTAGAGAAAGGGATATTGAATCTTCTGCGGCGGTCAGCAGCCTGATGTCGTCCAGACTGCCGTCCAATGCTATATCCACTATATCTTTCAATGTATAACTGCCTGACAATTTTGTGGATATGTGCGTGTTCCCGGCATTGGCAACCATGCTTTCACAGGCATATCGCACATCGTTCAGTGACAATGTAAGCACACCGTCCAGATTGCTGCTGTCTACATTGCATAAACCGTCATATCCTAACTGGACATTATCAATCGACGCATCCAGCCCGGGCATGGATAGAGAGGCGGAAGGCAGCCTGACGATGGCTGTGCCGGTTGCGGACGGCAGTTCGGCATCGAATTTGGCCTCAATACCGAGGTCTGCTACAGAAACCGCCAGAGAATCTCCAGCATATTTCGATAAGCTTGCTCCGTCCAAACTGAATACGGCATCTATGTTACCTTTCAGTGACGGTGAAAGAATTCCGGACAATTCGGCGCAAAAACCGTCCACAGCGCTTTCGACATGTGTATAATTGTCTATGTATTTTATGCTTATGTCGTCAAGCTTCAACTTCTTCAAATCGAATGACAGGCTGGTATTAAGCGAGTCGGGGATGCCGGATGCTGCGGATTCATCCTGCGTGTTTCCGTCTCCTTTTGAAAATACATCCAGATTGCTTGTGCCTGCGGAATCCTTGAAGACAAACATGGATACGTCACTTAAGAAGACTTTCTCCACCAGAATGGTATGGTCATTACGATATGCATCGAAGTCAATCTGGACCGTCAGATTGCCAATTGAAGCCAATGTGTCAGATGGTGAAGTGCCAGGTTCGCAGAACGCTACTGCATCATTGATTGTCAGACCGATATGAGGAAATGTCCGCGTAATGGAGAGTTTGATGTCACCGAGTTCGGCACGGCAAGGGGAGTATTTCTCAATAGCATAGGATACCGTTTTCCTGAGTCCTGACCTGCTCAACAGCAGCCAGCTCGCCAGTCCTGCAGCCAGCACAAGCAGTGCTGTTATGGTGAGCAGGACAATGCCGGAGACCTTCAGGGCTTTTCTCATTGCATTTTGAATGTGTATCTTGCAGAGGGATCCTGCTGGTCATAGCAGGTCATTACGGATGTGTTCAGAGATGTGATGACAAAGGTTTCAAACACAATTACAGTTACACTCTCGCCATGAACCTTCAGTTGCAGGACGTCTCCGTCAAGATTCCATGTGAAATCCTTTCCATCTCCGGCGGCATCATGATAACGTCCTTCGTGGGTTCCGGAAAACTCGTAGTACAAGTCCATTTCGGCGCAGTACCAGGTGCCGAAAAGAAGGCTTTCGTCATAGCCTTCATAGTCATCGGACTTGGAGCATCCTGCCAGCAGAGCCATTGTCACGAGCAATACCAGCGATGATAATAGTACAGCGTATCTGTTTCTCATATAAAATTGCTTTACATGATGCAAATTTAGTCAAAACGCACGAATTAAATGCGTCATGAGTCCTTATTTATCCTGTGTATCCTGTTTATCCTGATTTAACAGACCGTCTTCATACTGCATGCGCATGCGGCGGATGTATTCCAGCGGAGTGATTCCTACCGATCTCTTGAAATGGCGGTACAGTCCCGAACGCTCCATGTGCATGTCTTCACACAGCATGTCAACACTGTACTGGGGATTGCCAATGTTCCTGATGACAGTGCGTTCCAGTCTTTCGTTGAAGTCAAAGTCGTTCCTGCTGCGTCTGTCGGTCATGTCGTAAGACCTGTCCGATTCCTGCAGGGCATTCTCCCTGAGACTGTCCTCTTCCTGAAGAATTCTGATGTAGTCGGCCCTCGTCTTCGGTACATCGCAATCTTTCCGACTGCGGTCCCTCTTCCTGGCCCTGTGGATATGATACCAATACAAAACATTGATAGTCAGTAACAAGGCATTGATAACCAATAATAAATAAATGTACGGCACGTCTGATACGTTTTTCATGTCATTTAAAATTTGAGGTATAAGTTTGCTGACAACAAAAGTACAAATTTTTGATTCCACCAATGCAAACTTATAGTAATTTTGTGCAACTGAAAAATTACAGAGTATGTATAGAAGTATTACATGTGGAGAATTGCGCATTTCTGACTGCGGCAGGGAGGTGACTCTCGCCGGATGGGTTCAGAGGACCCGCAAAATGGGTGGTATGACATTTGTCGACCTGCGTGACCGTTACGGAATCACCCAGCTGGTGTTTGATGACAATAGCAATGCTGAACTTTGTGAGCAGGCCGGACGTCTGGGTCGTGAGTTTGTCATCCAGGTCACAGGCATTGTGTCAGAGCGTTCTGCCAAGAATCCCAAGATGCCCACCGGTGACATCGAGATAGCTGTCAGTTCGATGAATATCATCAATGCGTCTCTCACTCCACCTTTTACTATAGAGGATGAGAGTGACGGAGGTGATGACCTGCGTATGAAGTACCGCTATCTCGATCTGAGAAGGGGCTGTGTACGCAGAAATCTGGAACTTCGCCACAAGATGGTGATGGAAATCCGCAAGTTCCTGGACGGACTGAACTTCATGGAGGTGGAAACACCTATTCTTATAAATTCCACTCCGGAAGGCGCAAGAGACTTTGTCGTTCCTTCCAGAATGAATCCCGGACAGTTCTATGCGCTTCCTCAGAGTCCGCAGATACTGAAGCAGCTGCTGATGGTTTCAGGATTTGACCGTTACTTCCAGATTGCCAAGTGCTTCCGCGACGAGGACCTGCGTGCGGACCGTCAGCCTGAGTTTACGCAGATTGACTGCGAGATGTCATTCGTGGAACAGGAGGACATTCTCCAGATATTCGAGGCCATGGCCAAGCATCTTTTCAAGAGCATACTCGGTATTGGAATGGAGGGACAGTTCCAGCGCATGACATGGCATGATGCAATGAAGTATTACGGCTCGGACAAACCGGATCTGCGCTTCGACATGAAGTTCGTGGAACTGATGGACATCATGAAGGGGCAGGGATTTGCTGTATTCGACGATGCCGAGTATATCGGAGGTATCTGCGCTAAGGGCGCGGCTACATACACACGCAAGCAGCTTGACCAGCTCACGGAATATGTGAAGCGTCCGCAGATAGGTGCCAAGGGAATGGTCTATGCCCGTATTGAGGCTGACGGTTCCGTCAAGTCAAGTGTTGACAAGTTCTACAGTCAGGATGTCCTTCAGAAGATGAAGGCGGCCTTTGGTGCAGAACCGGGAGACCTGATTCTCATCCTCAGCGGCAGCGATGCAATGAAGACCCGCAAGCAGCTGTCAGAGCTGCGTCTTGAGGTGGCCGGTCAGCTCGGTCTGCGTGACAAGCGGAAGTTCGCATGCCTCTGGGTCATTGACTTCCCGATGTACGAGTGGAGCGATGAGGAGAACAGACTGATGGCAATGCACCATCCGTTTACAAGTCCGAAGCCAGAGGACATTCCTCTTCTGGATACAGACCCTGCAAGCGTCCGTGCCAATGCTTACGATATGGTTATCAATGGTATCGAAGTAGGAGGCGGCTCCATCAGAATACACGACAGCAAGCTTCAGTCAACAATATTCAAGGTTCTGGGCTTCACACCTGAGCAGGCTCAGGCAAAGTTCGGCTTCCTGATGAATGCGTTCAAGTACGGAGCTCCACCTCACGGCGGACTTGCCTTCGGTCTGGACAGGTTCGTGAGCATATTTGCCGGTCTGGACAGCATACGTGACTGCATTGCCTTCCCGAAGAACAATTCCGGAAGGGATGTGATGCTTGATGCCCCGGGACCTCTTGACCAGATTCAGTTTGATGAGCTCCACATTAAGGTAGATCTTCCGGAACAGAACTGAAAATGAGCAGAGAGCGTCATAACCGCATGTACAGAAGACTGTTTCCGGCATTTGTATTAATGCTTATCGCTGCTGTTCCGGTTTGGGGACAGGATACATCCGCTGGAATAAGGGGTACTGTCAGAAGCGGCAGCACTCTGCTGGAGTCTGTGAGCATACAGTTCACAGATATGGATCATGGCAGTACGTTCGGTACAGTCACCAACAGATACGGAGTGTACGTACTGTCAGGCATGAGGCCTGGAAAGTATGAAGCAGTTTTCAGTTATGTGGGATATCAGACTGTCAGACAGACGGATATTGTTATCTCAATCGGTACGGAACTCTCTCTTGACATAGACATGAAGGAGGCTGGTACTACGCTGGATGACATTGACATCACGGCTGAATACACGCACTTCATGGAGACCAGGACAGGACAGACGTATTCCATCAGGAATGAACGGCTGGAACTTCTGCCGTCTGTCAATCGCAGTCTTCTGGACTATACCAGGCTGTCGGCATATAGCGGACTTGACAATTCCATGGCCGGACGTGACGGCAGGACGACGACTCTGACAATAGACGGTGCGGCACTCAGCAACAGCTTCGGTCTCTCTCCGGCACTTCCGGGCGGAGGCAGTCCTGTCTCTGTAGATGCCATTGATGAAGTTCAGGTGGTGATAGCGCCGTATGACGTACGTCAGAGCGGATTTACAGGAGGCGGAATAAACGCTGTCACCAAATCCGGCACCAATGATTTCAAGGCTTCTGCCTATACTCTGTTCCGCAACGAGAACCTCCGCGGCAACAGTGTGGACGGGAACAGCCTCGGCTCACGTGAAACTGAAGCCAAGACCATACTCGGATTCACTGCAGGCGGTCCGATTATCCGTAACCGGCTGTTTTTCTTTGTCAACGGTGAATTCGAGAGGAGGCCGGAACCTATTTCACAATGGAGTCTGTCAAAGGATGGTATAGGTGACGGAGCTGCGATGCTTAGCCGTGTGACACGGAACGATATGGACCGCTTTTCGAAAGCTCTGGCAGAATACGGATATGATGCAGGCTCCACCGACCTTTCAGATGGTGGACTGACCGGTCTGAGACTGCTTGGCAGAATCGACTGGTATATTTCAGAACGCCACAACCTGATGCTCAGATACAATTATACTGACAGCAAGCAGTGGTATTCGCCGAATAATAACAGTGGAGTGGGTGTCAAGCCGGTTTCTGACAGGATTTCCAAAAATGCATACGCCTTCCGGAACAACTGCTACAGGATTGACGATGTGGCATGGTCGGCAGTGGCTGAACTTAACAGCCGCTACGGCAAGGCGGATAACCGTCTGCTGCTGACGACATCGTACGTAGGCAACAACAGATATTCCGATTCCGACGTGTTCCCTCATGTGGATATATGGAAGGATGGGGATGCGTTCATGAGCGCAGGTTATGAGCTTTTTTCTCTCGGAACAGGCAATGACCTCTATTCATACAGCATAAGTGACCATCTCAGGTGGACCCTTGGACATAGTGTCATGACTGCCGGTATCAGCTATGAGCTGCAGAAAGCATCCACCACATACATGCAGTTCGCTCCCGGGTATTACCGTTATGCCTCGCTGGAAGACTTCGAGCAGAGAAAAGCTCCGGCAGCATTCGGATATACGTATGGGTACAACGGTGTAGGTGATCCGGCTTCAAAAAGTTCGATAGGACAGGGGGCCATGTTCATTCAGAGCGAGACCAGGCTGACTCCGCATTTCAGACTCACATACGGATTGCGGGCCGACCTCATCAGTTTCCATCAGAAGCTATATACAAACAAGTCATATTACAAACTGGACTGGACAAAGCATTATTTCCCGAGGTATCAGAACGTACCAGCAGGATGGCAGTCGCCCCACATCGACACGGGCAGATGGCCTGACGCATCGGTCCAGCTTTCGCCCAGAGTCGGTTTCAACTGGGATGTGGCGGGCAATGGCAGCATAATACTGCATGGAGGAGCCGGACTTTTCGCAGGGCGCATTCCAATGGTATTCTTTACCAATCTGCCCAACTACAGCAATATGATGCAGAACACCGTCATGGTAAGCAGTAACACGGACGGCTTCCTCTCAGGACTGGCCGGCAATTTCCTCTATAGGCAGGAGGATATCAGAAAGTACCTGTATAGCAGAGGATATCCGATGACGGTCAGTTCCAATCCTCCTGTCAAGAGTGCGTCACTCTGCGGTATCTCCAGTGACTTTAAAATGCCGCAGGTACTGAAGGCATCTCTGAGTGCAGACTGGACGCTTCCGTTGGATTTTCCAATGACGCTGTCTGTAGAGGGTATTTACAACAAGGACTTGAATGCTGTCTGTGTCCGCAATCTCAACTTGCTGAATAACGGGGACTTCATGCGCTTCACCGGAGCTGACGATCGCCTGAACTACAGATGGCAGGACGTATATGGTACCAAATCAGAGTCTCCGCTTTTGTACGAAGATGTGACCGGAGGTGCGATGCTGCTTACCAATACCCATTTCGGATACAACTATTCGCTGGCGGCCACAGTCACCATGGAGCCCGTCCGCAACCTGAAGTTTGAACTTTCCTACATTCATCAGAATGCCATGTCCGTGTCCGACATGACCGGTTCTTCACTTTATTCTACCTGGAAGAATGTAGTATCTGTCAATGACCCGAACGAGGAGGTGCTGCGTCCTTCAGGCTATGTCGTTCCGAACAGGGTAATGGCGGCCGTTACATACGAAATCAGTCATGGCAGGAACATGTCAACTGCTCTGGGAATATTCTACAATGGCAGCAACATGGGGCGTTACAGTTATATGTGCATGAATGACATGAACGGTGATGGAGTGGTGAATGACCTTATATATATACCTGCCGCACGGGATGAGATTCTTTTTGTTGACAACGGAAAATATACGGCAGAGATGCAGCAGGATGCGTTTTGGGATTTTGTCTGCAGTGACAGTTATCTCAGCAGACACAAGGGGTCCTATGCTCAGGCGAACAGGGCACTGATACCATGGCTTAACCGTATCGACCTTCGTCTGGCAGAGAACATCAGAATCGGCAATACTCCCAATCGTCTGCAGCTGTCGGTTGACATTATGAACGCCGGCAATCTGATATGTGACAAATGGGGCGTCCAGCAGACTCCATCTGCCTGCAATAATGGAAGAATACTCAATTATCAGGGAACGGACAAGTCCGGAAATCCTCTGTTCACCCTTTACGCCGGTCCTGACGGACTGCTGAAAAAGGCGTGTGAACCATTGCAGAACACTTCCAATTGCTGGTATCTGCAATTCAGTGTGAGATACACATTCAACTGATTACTCCAGTCCGAGGATTACCTTGTAGCTGCGGATTTCATCAGGATCACCAAGTTCCTTGCCAGGAACATCGGACAGCTTCACGCAGCGATAGACCGGCTGACGTGGATTCACCTGGAATGTCTTCAGCTTCATGACAATGTTGAGCGGCTGAACGCCTACATCGTTGGTCAGATTGGTACCTATGCCGAAGGAAACATTGATGCGTCCTTCAAAGTAATGCTGGATGGCAAGAGCACGTTCGAAGTCCAGTGCATCGCTGAAGACTATTGACTTTGTGAGCGGATTTATGTGATAGGACTGGTACTTGGCTATCATCTTGTCTCCGAAAGCCAGCGGATCACCACTGTCATGACGGACACCGTCGTACAGTTTGGCCATATCCATGCTGAAATTGCGCAGGAACACTTCTGTGGTAAAGCAGTCAGGCAGCATCGTGCCCATAGCTCCGCCATAGATTTCATTCCATTTCTGCATGACATAGTAGTTGGCCTCCTTCGGACCCATGAAGGCGGCGGTGGCCATCATGAGTTCATGAGCCATCGTTCCGATAGGTTTCAGATCCTTGCGGATAGACTGGTATTTCATTGCAAAATAGACTGTGGATGAACCGATGAAATACCTGGCGTTACGGGCAAGGTACTCGGTGACATGATCCTCTACCTCATGGGAGTATCTGCGACGCATTCCGAAGTTGGCGAACTTGAGTTTGTTGACATTGGAAATCTCCGCCTTCCTGGCCAGTTGGCTGTCAATGTAGTCCCAATCAACATTACCGGTACCGTACATTCTGTAATAAACCTCTGATACTGTGGCTAATATTGGGATTTCATACAGTGTTACCTTATATATATAGTCGCTGACTTCGATATGAAGATGCTTTTGCCCATCAAGGGAAATCCTGATCAGGGATGAATCAAAGCGGAATCCTCTGAGCCATTCAAAATAGCAGCGCGGAATGTAGCTGATATTGGCGAGACACCAGTTGAACTCCTCGTCCGTCAGTGCCAGGGATTCGAGATTCTTGAATTCCATCTGGAGGCTTTCGGTAAATGCAGGGCTGAACTCCTGTCCGTTGCGGTCTGTCAGATAGAACGTTCCGATACCTTCCGGGGTTGTCCGCTGATAGTAGTACGACATTGAGAACTTGTACAGGTCATTCTCAATCATGCTGCGTATGATGCAATTCTTGTCCATATCAGAATTATGCTGGATTTACTGCTGCAAAATTACCTTTTCATTTCGTAACTTTGCGACATGTACAACGTAAAGTTTACTCCGCACAGAAAGATTCTGGGCACAATATGTGACAGACAGACCCGTGGACACGAAATGGTGTCTCTTGGCGGCAAATACCGCTTTTTCATAGGGGATGAAATCCAAGAGCCTGATTTCTGGTTCGTGCACGGGAAGGGACTGTCTG
The DNA here is from genome assembly GCA_024398555.1 of Bacteroidaceae bacterium. Taxonomy (GTDB): domain Bacteria; phylum Bacteroidota; class Bacteroidia; order Bacteroidales; family Bacteroidaceae; genus Colenecus. The sequence continues at coordinate 13,229 of JAKSIW010000005.1, forward strand.
AAAGCGAGACGGTCAGAGTGGCTCCGGCTAATACCGTTCTGATGACAACCGAACCGGAATCCGTGCTGATATATCCGAAAAGGTACACATCGCAGTTCGGACATGTTTGCACCAGTCAGGAGTGTATCAGGCATCCTCACGTCATTCTCGGCCCCACCATTCTTCCGTGGTATGTCGGATACAATGAGAGCGATGAGGATTCACAGCTTGTTGCGACATTGGATTATGACATTCTGAAAAGCAGTGAACCTCATGAGAAGAAAAAACTCATATCCGTCATTACCAGCAACAAGTCCTTTACGCAGGGGCACATTGACCGCATCAGCTTCGTGACTAAACTGAAGGCTCATTTCGGTGACAGTCTGGACATCTTCGGACGAGGCTTCAATGCCTTTGACGACAAGTGGAGCGTACTTCACGACTACCGTTACCACATAGTTATTGAGAACTGTTCACAGCCGTACTACTGGTCTGAAAAACTGGGAGACTGCTTCCTTGCTGAAACATATCCGTTCTATTACGGGTGCACCAATCTGAATGACTATTTTCCAGACGGCTCTTATACGGCCATCGATATCCGGAATCCTGAGCAGGCGATACGTATCATAGAGGAATCAATTGCACAGAATACTTTTGAGAAGTCTGCAGGTGTGCTCAGGGAATGCAGGGAGCTGTGTCTTGACAGGTACAATATGTTTGAAAGCATGGCTGCAATATGCGACATGCTTGACCCGTCGCTGCCCAAGGAGGACGTCACAATAAACCCGTGCGTATCCGGCCAGAGCCTCAGAAACCTCTGGCGCTACACGGTAGGCCGTTCGTATTACAACATGAAAAACCGGATTGTGAACGGCAGGGGAGTACTGTGACACCTCTCAGTCGCGGCTGTCCTCCTCCCAGTCCTTGTCTTTCAACTCCTCACGGAACAATGCTGCTGCGACGATGTCATTGGCACTGCTGATGATGTCCCTCTTGATTTTTGTGGTGCTGATGCCGGGAGTGTAGGGGAAATAAACTACCTCCTTGCCAGGCTGCTTCTTCATCCATTCCAGCCCTTCCAGATACTTGTCCTTCCAGTCATCGCCGATGGTGACAATGTCGATGTTCTCCCTCTGTAACTGGGCTATCTCTGTCAGCTTGGTCTGCTTTACCACCTTGGTGACGCACTTTATGGATTCCACTATGCGTACTCTCTGTTCGAATGGAATAATGGGCTTCATGCCCTTGTAATGCTCTATCAGCTCGTCTGTACTTACTCCGACTATCAGCTCGTCACCGAGTGCGGCGGACTTTTCCAGTATATTGAGATGACCTACGTGGAAGAGGTCAAAACTTCCTGATGTAAATACTCTCTTCATGATTCTTACAGCCTGGTTCTACATCATCTCGATTCTGCGTATGGCATCTGCCAGAATGTCAAGGTCGTGCTCGTTCTGGATACCCATGTGTGACACACGGAAGAAGTCCTTTCTTCCGCTCGGCATTATGAATATGTGTTCCTTCTGCAGCTCACCGAACAGCTTGTCGCCGTTACGGTGCAGATAGAAGCCCGTTATGGCATTTGCCGGAGTCTCTGCCGGTATTTCCCATTCGAATTCTCTGCATTTCTCACGGAAATACAGTGCTTTACGGCGGGTCGCTTCAACCAGATTCCGGATACCTGCGGCCATATTCCTCTTCATACGCTCATTGATCTGCATGAATATGGTGGTAGCAGGGCTGAACGGAGTCTGGCCTCTCTGCATGTTGCACAGATTGTCCTGAAAGTCAAAGTAGTAGTTGCCATGTCGGAAATCAGTGCATAGAGCCTTCTCAGACAGGAATACAAGCGCGGCTCCGGGCGGAAGGTTGAGTCCCTTCTGGGTGCTGGTGATGGCAACATCAATTTTCAGCCCGTCCATGTCAATGTCTTCAGCCAGGAATGAACTGATTACGTCCACGACAAGACTGACTCCATATTTTTGGCATATTGCGGAAATGCGCTTCAGGTCGAACAACTGTCCTGACGATGTCTCATGATGCTGGCACAGGAATACCTTCGGGAGACTGTCACCGACCATCCTGTCCAGCAAATCGTAGTCAATGTCACTTGCAAACGGGACCTCGAACACTTCATGGGCAGCACCGTGGTATCTGCAGAGTTCCACCCATCTGTGGCCGAATGAACCGCCGTCAATGATGAACGCCTTGCCTGTTGCCATGACGTAGTTTTCCACAACCGCATCCATCGCACCGGTTCCGGATGATGTGAAGAACATGACATGTCCACCAGGGCATCCTATCGCATCGAGCAGCATTCTCTCGTTCTCCTTCATGAGTTCGGAGAACCATTCCGTGCGCATGTAAGGTATCTGCCTTGCCGCTATCTGAAGGATATCCTCCTCAATGTTACCGGGAAAAGCATACGTATTCATATCTTATTTTCTTTTGATTCTGCCGAACGTCTTTATGCTGGTATATATCCTCCATGGATTAAGTCTGCGTCTGGAAGGCACGCCCCTGCGTCTGATGTAGTCTTCCGCCTCTGCAATCATACGTTCGCAGCACTTTCCGTCCATGTGCGGATCGTAGTTGCGGATTATCCACTGGCGTCTCGCGATGCTTTCAGGGTCGTTCTGGGCTCTGTCAAAAGCAGCAGTCAGGTCATCGGCATCGGTGATGTTCTCCCAGTAGATGTCCTTCGCAATCGCCCCGAATGTCACCACGGGCCTGTCCAGAAGCAGGAACTCATAGAGGGCTGAAGATGTATCGCTTATCATCACATCGCCCATCATCTGGTACTCAGTGACGTTCTCGCACGCTTCAATGTAAACCGCATTGTCCCTGCCTTCAGCCCATTCGCGGTATTCGTCGCACCATTCCTTCTTTGTGAGCGGGTGGAACTTGAGCAGCAGCAGTATGTCACGTTCTGCCAGCAGGCGGTCCAGAGCGTCTTTCAGATAGGGAAGTGAGGTGAGCTTTGGAGAGAATGTAGGTGCATACAGCACTACCTGACTCCTGCCATGCTCCTGAAGCAGCTGAGCCTTCCTGTCATCATAGTCGTGGATGTGTTTCCTGATCCAGTCCTGCTTCGTCCAGCCGGTCTCCCGCACCTCGAAATCCCTGTAACGCCGCGAAAGCGCTTCGAAATGTGATGTGAAATACGGACCCTGGGTCAGGTAGGTGTCAAAGTAGCGTCGGATTACCCAATGGTCGCTCTTTTCTGCGGCATAGCCGTGGAATACCTGAATCTTCACTCCCGGCAGATAGTAGGGTACTATGTTGCCTGGTACGTATATCGCTTCCGGGCTGAAATCGTAGACAGCCTGTATGGAGTCTGTCCATTCCGCCCCTTCATCCAGTCTGAAAGACTTGATCTTCGAAGTATGAATGTACCAGAGCAGCTTGTGACGGCCCTGTCTCAAGGCTTCCTCGTACAGAGGCTGGAGTATGTCCAGCGCATACCTGTTCTCGCAGAACAATACTATCCTCATTTTCCTGATTTTTTCCTCTCTTCAATGAACTTTCTGATGTCAAAATCCCTATAAGGGGAATTCAGATCGCAGTAATCGTGATAATGGGCACGTCTTTTCGCTTCAGGCGGCATTTCCATGAAATCGTCACCGTACGTGTCCGCGAGCACCTCCTTGTACAAAACTGGGGCATCGGCTTCAACGCCCTCGAATGTCAGAGTGACTGAATCGTTGAAGCATGACTTCCTGTATGCCGTCAGCTTGTTGTCATGGGTCATGACGCAGTCCATGCCGCGTCCGGCATATTCACGCAGAAGAGCATCAGCCTTGCGGTGAATCCTCTCCTTGTCAAAAAGTTTCTGAATCAGTCTGGTATAGAACGAACTGAAACCCTTTCCGTGCTTGTACGGATCCCTGTAAAGGAAGTACAGCAGCGATCTGTAACGGTCGAACCGATAGTAGTGGACGGCTCTCCTTACCAAGCCGGACGGCACTTCATCAAGCGGGAATATGTCAATGTATATTCCGCCTGCATATCCCAGATAGATATTCTCCACGATAGTGGTGCTAGTATCCTCCAGCTTGGCAAAATACTTCGGATATTTAGGCGTATTCTCGTGACACACAATGCGGAATGGCTCAGGAATCCATTCGTCTGCATGCTTTATCAGTTCGTCGTAATCATTTCTCATGAGAGCGATGTCCATGTCGTCATCCCATGGAATGAAACCCTGATGTCTGACTGCTCCAAGCAGGGTGCCGTCAATCAGAAAGTACCGGATGCCGTGTTTCCTGCAGACGTTGTGTATTGTCTCCAGCAGTACGACACTCCTTTTCTGAAATGTCCGGAGGTCATAGTTATATGTTGTGTCCAAAGCCATGTATCAAGTCTTCGTAAGTCTATATTGTACGTGCAAAACTACATAAAATTATACGATTTCGGGAAACGGATGCGTGAAAAAGCCATTTCATGCTATCTTTGCAGAAGAAACAGTCAGGAAAATGATAGCGCTTATTATAGCTACAATATGTGCCGCTCTCTTCTCTATACTTTTCAAGGTATTTCAGATGAAGGGAATAGACAGCATGAAAGCGATTCTGGTCAACTACGTGGTGGCTTTCGCCTGGGGATGGTTGTTCTCGATGCGAGGTACCGGATTCATCAATCCGATAGGTGAGAAGTGGTTCATTCCATCCCTGATTCTCGGAGTCGTGTTCATCAGGGGCATGGTTCTGCTCAATCTGTGCACAGAGAAGGTGGGTGTCGCCATCTCAACCGTCTGCAGCAGGGCCTCAATGGTAATCACAATCATCTTCTGCTATCTGGCACTTCCCGGCAGCGCCGTGCCGAAATGGCCAGCCATAGCTGTGGCACTGATATCTCTGACAATGATTGTCAGTTCCGATATGCGCGGTACGGTCGGCGGACAGGGCAAACGGCACCGTTCCATACTGCTGGCAACAGTAGTGTTCCTGATATTCGGACTAAGCAACTCCATGCTCAAGTGGATTCAGTATATCATCGACAGGGAGTACGGCTATCTGAGCACCGGTATTGTTGATTCCATGAATGCCGCAGCAACCTCAGTCATATTCCTGACGGCGCTTTTCATCGCCATCTGCACTGAAATATTCAAGAAAATCAGATATCGCAACGACCGTGAGAAATCAGGCCGGTTCTCATGGGGAGAACTGGCAGGAGGATTTGCGTTCGGCTCTGCCAATTTCTTCTGCACCTACCTTCTGGTGGTGGCAATGAAGGACATTGACTCATCAGTGCTGTTCCCGGTTCACAATGCCGGCATCGTTGCAGTGGGAGCACTGGCAGGCTGGGCTCTGTTCAAGGAGAAACTCACTGCCATACAGATTACCGGCATAGCTGTCTCAATTTTGGCAATCGCCTGGTTGTGTATCTGAAAAAATTGTATCTTTGCAGTTGTAAAGCCGACAGGTGATGATAATCAGGGAAGTTGTTGATGCCCTTGAGAGATTCGCGCCTCTGCCGCTGCAGGAAGAATACGATAATTCAGGCCTGCAGATTGGATTGACAGAGACGGAAGTTTCAGGGGCTTTGTTGTGTCTGGACGTGACTGAATCCGTAATTGAGGAGGCGGTGCGTACAGGATGCAACCTTATTGTCTCACATCATCCGCTTATTTTCCATCCGCTGAAATCCGTGACAGACAGTTCCGAAACAGAGCGCTGCGTGATGTCGGCCATCAGAAACGGTATCGCCGTCTATTCGTCACACACATGTCTGGACAATGCGAGGGGAGGTGTCTGTTTCAAGATGGCGGAGATGCTGCATCTCGATGATGTCACATGGCTCTGCCGGCATACGGACGATTCCGGTTCAGGCGTGACAGGCTGTCTTCCGTCTGCCATGGACGAGGATGAATTCGCATATCTTCTGAAGGAGACGTTCCATCTGTCATCACTCAGATGTAACGGAAAGCTTGGAAGGAAAATTCGGAAAGTGGCATTATGCGGCGGCTCAGGCTCATTTCTAATCCCGGAGGCAGTTTCAGCCGGAGCTGACGCATTCGTTACCGGAGAAATAGGGTATCACAGATTCTTCGGTTATGACGGAACGATACTTCTGGCTGAAATGGGACACTTCGAAAGCGAACAGTTTACCGTGAATCTTCTGGAATCTGTTTTGCATCAGGAACTTCCCGGCATCAGGACCGTCCGTACCGGGACTATTACAAATCCGATCAGGTATTATTAACATATCAGTATTATGACAAAGGAAATCAAGAAAGATCCCTCTGAGTATTCAGTGGAGGAAAAACTGAAATCTCTGTATCAGCTTCAGACAGTATTGTCAAAAATTGACGAAATCAGAACTCTTCGCGGCGAACTGCCACTCGAAGTCCAGGACCTGGAGGACGAGGTGGTAGGTCTCACGACACGTATCGAGAACTACAACGCTGACATTGTCAACTGCAACAAGGGCATCAAGGAGCACGAGCATAACATTGAGGCCACTCAGGCCAAGATTGCCAAGTTTGAGGAGAATCAGAACAATGTCCGTAACAACAGGGAGTTCGACGCTCTGAATAAGGAGATTGAGTTCTGCAATCTGGAGATTGAGCTCAGCCAGAAGAAGATACGAGAATTCAAGGCTGCTCTCGTCACCAGACAGGAGGAGGTTGAGGAAAGCAAGGCTCTGCTTGCTGAAAGACGTGACGATCTGGAGAGAAAGAAGATAGAGCTTGAGGAAATTGTCGAAGAGACACGCAAGGATGAGGAGCACCTCCGCGACGAGGCCAAGGTTCTGGAGGGTTCAATTGACCCGCGTCTTCTTCTTTCATTCAAGCGAATCCGCAAGAATACACGCAACGGACTGGGTATCGTCTATGTGGAGCGTGATGCCTGCGGCGGTTGTTTCAATAAGATTCCGCCTCAGAGACAGCTGGATATCCGCATGCGCAAGAAGATTATCGTATGTGAGTACTGCGGTCGCATCATGGTTGATCCGGAGCTTGCCGGCGTACAGGTGGAGGCTGTTGCCGAACCGGTAAAGAAGCGTTCTTCAAGAAAGAAAGCTGCAGAAGAGTAACCGTTGGATAGAATGACGGGAGAGCGGGCGTCCGATAAGCGGTTGCCCGCTTTTTTGTCAGAGTTCCGGGTACGACGGCATATCTGTCATAAATGAATACGTACCGTTTTCGTAATCCATTTTTACACAATAGTGCCTGATGCCATTGCTGACTATCAGGTAATCTACTTTCAGAACCAGATTATAACGTGAAATCTGCTCGAATACCTGCTTGGTAATCTGGACTGTAGGGGCCTTGTATTCGACTATCACCTTCGGAGTGAGCTGGCGGTCGTAGGCAACGGTGTCACAGCGGCGGGACAGTCCGTTCAGATTCAGCGACACCTCATTCATCAGGTGGGTCGCAGGATAGCCTTTCGCTGAAATCAGATAGCTGACAAAGTGCTGCCTGACATTCTCCTCGGGAGTGAAAGCCACATATTTCATCCTGACCTGATCCCAAACGGTCACCCTGCCGCCTTCATCGGCAAATTTTAACTGGCAGGTTGGCAGATTCAATTCCAACATTGACTATATTTGTAAAATGATGTGCGAATTTAGCACATTTTGGACACAGTAGAGACACCAATGGCAGGAGAAGTATCGTTCAAGCAGATTATGACAGGACTGAAAAAGGGAACTTACAGTCCTGTGTACTATCTGATGGGTGACGAGCCGTACTTCATTGACAGGATTTCCGATTACATTGAACAGAATGCCATCCCTGAAGATGAACGTGACTTCAACCAGATAGTTGTATATGCACTCGATACCAGCATGCAGAATGTTCTGGAAAGAGCCAGGTCGTATCCGATGATGGGGCAGCGGCAGGTGATTATTGTAAAGGAGGCTCAGCACCTGTCTGGCGACACCGAGTTGCTTTCTGCATATCTTACGATGCCTCAGCCGAGTACGGTATTGGTGTTCTGTCACCGTAACGGCACATTGGACAAGCGGAAGAAGGTGGCTGGAGACATTGCCAGAGCCGGCGTGCTGTTCACATCGAAGAAACTGGGTGACAGCCAGGTATTGCAGTTTGTGGATGAGTACGTTTCAGAAAAGGGGCTGACAATATCGTCCAAGGGATGTTCGATGATTGCGGAATCAGTCGGAGCGGACCTGTGCAGAATAACAGGAGAACTGGACAAGCTGGCGGTATCCATGGCCCGCTCCGGGGATAAGGAGATTACGCCCGAACTTATAGAGAGGCTTGTGGGAATAAGCAAGGATTACAACGTCTTTGAATTCCGCGATGCCATTATCAATAAGAATATATTCAAAGCCAACCAAATCGCTTTGTATTATGAAAAGAATTCCAAAACATACCCCATTCAGATGGTCTCAGCCGTGCTTTTCCAGTACTTTGCCAATCTGATGCTTGCCTATTATGCCCCGGACAGAACGGAGCAGGGGATAGCTGCCCAACTGGGTCTGAAGAGCACATGGGGAGTCAGGGATTACCTGACCGGTATGCGAAACTATTCGGCGATGAACGTACTCGGTATTATATCCGAACTGAGATATACCGATGCCCGATCAAAAGGGGTGGAAGCAACAGGCAACAGTACAGAGGGACTGCTGCGCGAGCTGGTATTCAAGATATTGCATCAATAATCAAAAGAATTGAAATATGACAATCAAAGATCTGGAACCAAAAGTAGTATTTGAAAACTTCTACGGGATTACGAGGCAGCCTCGTCCTTCCAAACACGAGGAGAAAATCCGGGCCTATCTTCTTGACTGGGCTTCCGCTCACGGTGTCGAGGCTTTTGCTGATGAGACCGGCAATGTGATTATGCGGTCGCCTGCGACTCCGGGCTATGAGAATCTGAAGGGCGTTATTCTGCAGGGACACATGGACATGGTACCTCAGAAGAATGCTGATGTGTGTCACAATTTCGAAACGGATCCTATAGAAACCTGGGTGGATGGAGACTGGCTGAAGGCAAAGGGCACGACGCTGGGCGCTGACAACGGACTCGGAGTGGCAATGGCGCTCTCGATTCTGGAATCAAAGGATATAAAGCATGGTCCGCTTGAACTGCTGGTTACCTACGACGAGGAGACAGGAATGACCGGTGCAGGAGCTTTGAAGTCTGGTGTCCTGAATGGCGACATTCTCATCAATCTCGATTCTGAATCCGAGGGCGAACTGTATGTGGGATGTGCCGGCGGTCTGGATGCAACTGCAAAGGCTTCGTATGTTGGAAAACCTGAGCCCGAGGGACACAAATGCTATTCACTTGCCGTCAAGGGATTCAAAGGCGGCCATTCAGGCATGGATATCATCCTGTGTAGGGCAAATGCCAACAAGATTGCTGCCAGGGTGCTGTTTGAACTCATAACAAAGGCAGATGTCAAGCTCATTGACATGGAAGGCGGCACGTTGCGCAACGCCATTCCGAGAGAATGCTTTGCCACCGTATATGTGCCGGACGACAGAACAGGACTGGCAGAGAAGATTGTGAAGGAAGTCTATGAAGAAGTGAAGGCGGAATATTCTGTTACAGACCCAGACTGCATATTCGTATTCGAACCTTACAGACCTGCAGAGGGTGAGACATGCAGCGCAGATGACTGCAAGTACGTGGAGGAGGGTGATGCCCTTCGTTTCATCCGTGCCATCATGGCGTGTCCGGACGGTGTGGAGAGAATGAGTGATCAGATGCCGGGTATGGTAGAGACATCCAACAACATGGCAATGGTCAGAATTGCTGGAGGCGAATTCTTCGTATGCAGTCTGCTGCGTAGCTCTGTAGATACGGCCAAACGCCAGCTGGCACTAAAGATGGAGTCCGTGTTTTCACTTGCAGGTGCTGAGACAGTATTTTCGGGAGGTTATTCAGGATGGGCGCCTAATGCTTCATCGCCGATTCTGCATACAATGAAGAAGGTGTACAGCGACATGTTCGGAAAGGAACCGGCTGTCATGGCGATACATGCCGGACTGGAATGCGGTATTCTGGGTGGAACGTACCCTAACTGGGATATGGTTTCATGCGGACCTACACTGATGAGTCCTCACTCACCGGATGAACGTGCGTATATTCCGTCAGTGCAGAAGGTCTGGGATTTCCTCAAGGCAGTTCTGCTGGCAATTCCTGAAAAGTAAAGTATTTGTCACATACATTTTACATTACGCCCTGGAGATTAACCCTCCGGGGCGAATGTTTGTGTAGTTCCATCTGAGAAGACAAGAATTATTTTGGTGACTTTTTTAGTGCAATCCACTGATTCTGTGGCTGTTTTATTATGGCTGACCTTGCCGTCACCCCCATCAGGAATCGGATATTTCGGAACTTCCTCCACTCCGGTAGGAATAATCGCATTCTCGAGCGGAAACAATTCCTGCTGATATGGCCTGTCGGACATGCTGCTGTTGCCATTTCCGGAAATGAGCCATTCCAGATCAATGTCGGGGAAGGTGGCATGAATTCTCGTAACCACATCAAGACTGGGATTATTTCGTCCACTTATTATATGGTGGAAAGTAGAGCGCTGTATGCCGACGGCATCTGCGAACTGTGAAACACTCATCTCTTTCTGTTTTATTACTGCAAGCAGACGATCTTTCATTGGAATGTGGTTTTTATTGTACAAAAGTAGCATTTACTTTTGTATATTCCAATAATAAACAACAGTTCAAAAAGTAATCACCCACACGTATTACATATGTAACTTGTGTCATCGACTACATTTGTAACAGATATTGGCAGGTATTGTAAATAGGCATAGAAATCTCTTTATGAAATTTAATTATATTATTGGAAATCAATACATAAAACTGGGTTATTATGGTCTATGACAGTTGCTTTGTCTAATTTTGCATAAAAGAATGCGAATTTTTCAAATACACTCTATCGAATAAAGGCTAAATGCTCTGATTATATGCAATATATGTAGAAGATTCAAAATGAATAACGTATTTTGAAATATGCAAAATCGTATAATAGGCATTGAATTACACTTGTACATGGCATGTGTGGCTGTTAGGCATTCGGATTACATATGTGGCAGATAAACACATTATGAAATGTTTGAATTTGGAGAATATTATCCATTTGTATAATCGGTAGGGCACAACCGTTACAAAAAGACAATTAATTATTTTTTACAAAAGTTTGTTGTTTTTCAAATTAATGAATAGTTTTGCTGAAAGATAAACCAAATACACGTTTATTATGAAAAAGGTATTGTTCGTTTCAATTGTGATTTTGTGTATGGCTGGCTGCAGATCCAGCAGGAATGCGCAGGAAATCGGAAGCGGTTCCAGAGATGTATGGCAGACCATGCTTGTAAAACAGCTCGACTGTCAGATTGACGACAATCTCATCACAGTCAAGTACAGTAATGGTATATCACTCTATTATACCATACTTGATAATTTCGGCCACATAGCTCTGACCTGGGATCATGGCAACAGGAAATCCTTCGATGACGGTGTCAGTGCGTACAAGGGAGATATCGACATACCTTCATTCGTGACATCAGGCGATCATGACGAATTCCTGTTCCAGGTCGTTCTGATTGACGAAAACGCTTTCTACGGATGCGATGTCACCAGTATAAACATTCCATACAGCGTAGGAATCATACGTTCCAATGCATTCAAGGATTGCAGCAAGCTGAAGGAAATCAAGGTCAACTCCAACAATACGGCATACGCAGACAATGACGGAATCCTGTTCAGCAAGGATAACAGAATGCTGATCCAATATCCTGTTCAGAAGACCGATGCTGAGTATGAGATGCCACGCGAGGTTTCATTCATCTGTCCGGAAGCGTTCAAGGGTAACGAAAGCCTGACAAAGGTGACTCTCAGCAATGAAGTTACAGCTATCAGCGACTACGCATTCATGAACTGTACCAATCTGCAGGAGCTGCGTCTCGGACACAGCGTCAGAATCATTGGCGTGGATGCATTCAAGAACTGCCCGGCGCTGAGCTATATCTATTCTCCGAATATCTTCCCTCCACACAACTGTCCGACAGTATTTGACAGTGCAGTGAAGGAAAAATGCAAGGTAACAGTACCGAGAGGGCAGAAATGGAACTATTCCAGACAACTGGAATGGAGTGAATTCAAGAACATCTCAGAGGAATGGTAATCCGGAAATCGGATTACTATACCTCTAAAGCACCGATTATCTCTTTTACTGAGTTGAATCCGTGACGGGACAGGTACGCCTGCATCCCGTCAATCACTTTTGCCGACACTGACGGATCTATAAAGTTTGCCGTACCTATCTCCACGGCTGAGGCGCCTGCCAGCATGAATTCTATGGCATCAGTTGCGCTGCAGATGCCTCCAATACCTATGACTGGTATTGAAACTGCCTTTGCAGTCTGCCATACCATCCTGAGAGCGACAGGTTTTACCGCAGGTCCGCTCAGTCCTCCGGTGACTGTGGAAAGGACAGGCCTGCGTCTCTCGGCATCGACAGCCATACCTAATAGAGTATTTATCAGAGAGACTGCGTCGGCTCCGGCCGATTCGGCAGCCCTGGCTATTTCCGTAATATCAGTGACATTAGGTGACAGCTTAACTATCAGTGTCTTATGATAGGCCTTACGTACGGCTGAAACAACTTCTTCAGCACTGCACGGATTGACTCCGAACGCCATCCCGCCCTGTCTGACATTGGGACAGGAGATGTTCAGTTCTATTGCCGGAATGCCGTCAAGCGAGTCCATCACTTCAGCAACCGCGACGTAATCTTCTATAGTTGAACCGGATACGTTTACTATAGCAGGACATCCGAGCTTGCATACGACAGGATATATATTCTTGACGAAATAGTCCGCTCCCTTGTTCTGAAGGCCGACAGCGTTCAGCATTCCTGAAGGAGTTTCAGCCATTCTCGGATAGGGATTGCCCTCACGAGGTTTGATTGTTGTTCCCTTGACTATGACTGCACCAAGTTTGGATACATCCATAAAGTCCGAGTATTCAGTACCATAACCAAATGTTCCTGAAGCAGTGAGCACTGGATTTGCCAGTTTGAGACTGCCTATTGACGTTTCGAGACTTACCATAATAATTTATCAGTCGTAAATACAGGTCCATCCTTGCACACACACACATTCCCGCTCTTTGTCTCCTCTACACAGCAGAGGCAGGCACCGATTCCGCACGCCATCCTGTGCTCCAGCGATACCTGGCACCCTATGCCATGTTCTGATGCGAATCCGGCAACAGCCTTCATCATCGGAGTCGGCCCGCATGAGAAGATGTAGTCGAACTGCTCTTCTTCAAGCAGACTGTGGTCCGTTACAAATCCCTTCTGGCCGAACGAACCATCTTCTGTCGTTGCGAAGACCCTTCCCAAATTTGAATATTCGCCCATTCGCAGCAAATTGCACTTCTCACGGCCTCCAAAGAGAAATGTCGGTTCAATGCCGCAGGCCTTCATTTCCCTGCCCAGGAACAGCAGAGGGGCTATTCCTACGCCGCCTCCCACAAGTAGCGGACGTTGTACTGACTGATTCCTGAAAACGAAGCCATTTCCTAATGGGAGAATGACATTCAGAGTGTCGGAGGATTTCAGTTCTGACAGTTTTTCTGTCCCGGGACCGACTCTGCGGATGAGAAATCTGATGATATTCCCGTCACGGTCATAGTCATGTATTGAAATAGGACGTCGCAGAAACGTCTTGTTTGAGCCCTCTACCAGAAGTTCTGCAAACTGGCCCGGTTCAGATTCGGGCAACGGCTCGCTGTGAGTCACCTCCAGCATGAAGGCATCCTCCGCTATGTGGATGTTGTCCCTTACGCAGAGATCAAGCTGATATTTTTTCATATTCCTTGTCTGATATTATTGTTCCAAGAGGTCAGGACGGAGTTTTGCGGTACGTTCAAGAGACTGCTGCAGTTCCCAGTCGCTGATTTTGCCCTGATCGCCGGACAGAAGTATGTCAGGTACCTTCCAACCGTTATATTCAGCCGGTCTTGTATACACTGGAGGTGCCAGCAGGTTATCCTGAAAGCAGTCTGACAGGGCAGACTGCTCATCACTCAGAACACCGGGAATCAGCCTTACGATACTGTCAGTCATTGCTGCTGCTGCCAGCTCTCCACCGGTCAGCACATAGTCTCCTATGCTTATCTCCTTCGTAATCAAATGTTCACGTATCCGATAGTCTATTCCTTTATAATGTCCGCAGAGAATTATGATATTCTCCAGCATCGACATTGAATTGGCCATCCGCTGATTGAAGCGTTCGCCGTCAGGTGACGTGAAGATTACCTCATCGTAATGTCTCTCTGCCTTCAACGCACTGATACACCTGTCGATAGGTTCAATTTTCATAACGAGTCCCGCACAACCTCCGAAGGGGTAGTCGTCTGTCTTGTGATGCTTGTCTGTGGTGTAATCCCTTATATCATGAAGGTGAATTTCTGCCAGACCGGCTTTCTGAGCTCTGGACATCATGGAGCAGTTGAAGAAACCTTCAATCATCTCAGGAAACACTGTCAGTATATCAATACGCATAATAGTACATTTGTTATGCGACAAAGTTACAAAAAATGGCGTTTGTTGAGAACTATGCGGCACATCAGACGCAGTTCTTCTTCAAAAAGTTTATTTTTGCACTGACATTTCCGATATGGCAGGCCTTTTCGATGACATAGAAGCCGGGGACAAGTCCCGCATTACCGAGCTGCGTTCTCTCCTGAAGGAGTACAACAGACTGTATTATGTACAGAACGCCCCTGTTGTATCCGATTTCGAGTTTGACAGGCTGATGCGCGAACTGCTGGATCTTGAGAAGCAGTATCCGGACATGGCGGACCCTGATTCTCCGACCCAGAAGGTTGGAAGCGACCTATCCAAGGGCTTTCGCCAGGTGAGCCACAGGTATCCCATGCTTTCACTTGACAACACGTACAACGAACAGGAGGTAATTGATTTTCTGAATCGTGCCACCGCTCTTCTGGAAGGTGAGGAATTTGAGATATGCTGTGAATTGAAGTTTGACGGACTGTCGATATCACTCATTTATCATGATGGCCGTCTTGTTCAGGCTGTCACACGAGGTGATGGCGTGAAAGGGGATGATGTTACCGATAATGTTCGCAGAATCAAGAGTATACCTCAGAAACTTGAAGGAAAAGGATGGCCTGCTGATTTTGAAATCAGGGGAGAGGTACTTATGCCCTGGGACTCTTTTGAAAGGCTGAACAGGGAGCGCGAAGCACAGGAGGAACCTCTCTTTGCAAATCCGCGGAATGCCGCCTCCGGAACGTTGAAACTTCAGAATCCGGATATTGTAGAAAAGCGTCAGCTGGATTCCTATCTGTATTACCTGCTTGGAGACAGTCTGCCTTATGCCGGCCACTATGAAAACATGGCTGCAGCCCGCAGCTGGGGATTCAAGGTGTCTGAGAATATGCGCAAATGCAAATCCACCGATGAAGTGATGGATTTCATAAGATATTGGGACACTGCAAGAAACGACCTTCCAGTTGCAACGGACGGCATAGTACTCAAATTCAATTCTCTGCGTCAGCAGGAGATTCTGGGTGTTAAAGCCAAGTCGCCAAGATGGGCGATAGCCTACAAGTTCCAGGCGGAAAAGGCCCTTACGCGTCTGAATGACATTACATACCAGGTAGGAAGAACCGGTGCCGTCACTCCGGTAGCCATTCTCGATCCGGTGAAGCTGTCCGGCACGACGGTACGACGCGCCACACTGCACAATCAGGATTTCGTGGAGAGACTGGATCTTCGTAGGGGAGACATGGTCTGGGTGGAGAAGGGCGGTGAGATTATTCCCAAAATCACCGCAGTGGATATGAATTCCAGGGATACTGATGCAGTCAGATTCGAGTTCATCAAGCTCTGTCCTGAATGCGGCGCTACTCTTGTACGGTACGAAGGTGAGGCGGCCAACTACTGCCCGAATTCAAACGGATGCCCTCCCCAGATCAAGGGAAGGATCGGGCATTTCATCAGTCGTAAGGCAATGGGAATAGACGGAATCGGTCCGGAAACAATAGACCTGCTTTACAAGAACGGACTTATACGGGATTTCACGGATCTGTATTCGCTCAAATCCGGCGACATCGCCCAGCTGGAGAGAATGGGGGACAAGTCTGCCGAAAATATAGTCTCAAATATTGCGAATAGTATCAATACACCATTTGAAAAAGTACTATTCGCACTAGGAATACGCTTCGTAGGAGAGGTTGTAGCCAAGAATTTGGCAAAATCATTCCATTCTCTGGAAAACTTGGAAAAAGCTTCGGTTGACGAACTGATGGCAGTAGATGAAATAGGTGAAAAGATAGCCGGAAGTGTCGTGGAATTCTTTGCAGACTCCAAAAACAGGGATATTGTGGAGAAGCTTCGTATGATCGGGCTCAAAACTGAATCTGATAATGCAGATGACTATACGGATCTGCTGTCCGGCAAGACTATTGTCATCAGCGGAGTGTTCCGCAATCATACCAGAGAGGAGTACAAGGAGATGATTGAACGTAACGGAGGCCGAAATTCAGGCAGCATTTCCGCCAAGACATCATTCGTTCTTGCCGGTGACAGCATGGGGCCTGCAAAGAAGGAAAAGGCACTACAGTTAGGTATACCTCTCGTGGATGAGGAAGAATTTATTAATATGTTGAATTTGAATTAGTTATAAATATATGAGAACAAATCCCTTCAAAGGCTACGGAGTAGCGCTCGTCACGCCATTCCTTGAAAATGGCGATGTTGACTATGCCGCTCTGTCAAGATTGGTGGATTTCCAGATAGATAACGGGGCTGATTTCATCTGTGCAATGGGCACGACGGCAGAGACACCGACACTGGATGAGGATGAATATCAGCAGGTTCTGAGGACAATAGTCAAGTGCGTGGATGGCAGAGTGCCCATTATGGCAGGCTGCAGCGACAACTGTACAGCAAGACTGGTCAGGAGGCTTCAAAATAACTGCTTTGACGGAGTAAGCGCGGTGCTCTCATGTGTCCCTTCATACAATAAACCGTCACAGAATGGTGTTTATCAGCATTTTATGGCAGTCGCAGAGGCGTCTCCTCTTCCCATAGTACTATATAATGTACCCGGGCGGACAGGCATTGACATGCTTCCTGAAACGACACTCAGTCTGGCACGCGATTCACAGAAATTCATAGCCATCAAGGAGGCTTCCGGAAACGTCGCCCATATCAGGCAGCTGATATCCGAAGCACCTTCCGGCTTTGAAGTAATTTCCGGTGACGACTCACTGACATTTGAACTGATGCAGTATGGAGCGGTTGGAGTGATTTCCGTAATCGGCAATGCTATACCACAGACTTTCAGCAGATTGGTACACAATATTTCAAGTGGAGACATTGCTGCCGCCAGAAGTATTCAGGAAAAGCTGTCATCACTGTACGGACTTCTCTTCAAGGAGGGCAATCCATGCGGCATAAAGGCGCTGATGTCAGAGAGGGGTCTTCTTATGAACAGCATGAGACTGCCGATGACAGCTGTAAGTGCCGAGCTGGAAGGAAAGATCAGGGACGGTTTCAAATCTATCGGGGTATGATGCAGGGACATAGGCATATATACTTTTTATGTTTTTACGCTATACTGCTGACTGTCAGTTCAGTATTGTTTTCATGCAGGGGCGGTGCCGAAGAGTCGGCGGAAGTCACGGAGGACATCGCGGAGACTACGTTGAAATGGGGTATAGACATTGACAGATACAATATCATAGACGGAACGATACAGAACGGACAGATTATTTCAAAACTGCTCGAAGAGTACGGAGTGGGTGCTGTTACGTCGGGGAAACTTGAAGCAGCGGCAGCTGATGTGTTCAGCGTCAGGAAATTACGGGCAGGAAACAAATATCACATATTGCAGACCAATGATTCCCTGGAGCGTTCGGAATGGTTCGTATATGAGATATCACCCATAGCCAACGCTGTCTATTCCCTTTCCGACAGCATATACTGCTACATCGACACTGTTCCCACCGATACAATCCAAAAACACATTTCGGGCAGGATCAATTCGTCACTTTGGAATGCAATGCTGGACGGGGGAGCATCTTTCGAACTGGCCGGCCTTATCTCCGACATGTATTCCTGGACTATCGATTTCTTCGGTGTGCAGCAGGGGGACTCATTTTCCGTCTATTATCAGGACATTGTCGTGGATGATACGATTCACGTAGCCACGGACAAGATTCTTGCATCCAATTTCATTACTGCAGGCGCAGACCATTATGCCTTCTATTATGTCTACAGAGAGGGTCGGGGAGAATACTTCGACGAGAAGGGAAATAGTCTGAGACGTGCTTTTCTGAAGGCTCCTCTCAATTATACACGTATAAGCTCCACTTTCTCAAACGCTCGTAAGCATCCGATTACCAAGGTCGTAAGGGCTCATCATGGAGTGGACTATGCTGCTCCGTCAGGTACTCCTGTCTATTCTGTGGGGGACGGGGTGGTCACAGTCAAGGGATGGGACAGCAAAGGTGGAGGCAATTACATGAAAATCAAGCATAATGCCACATATACGACGGAATACATGCATCTCAAAGGTTTTGCCTCAGGAATCAGCCAGGGCACCCATGTGAAGCAGGGGCAGCTGATTGGCTATGTCGGAGCAACAGGAATGGCCACCGGACCTCATCTGGACTATCGTGTATTCAAGGATGGTACAGCTATCAATCCCCTTCGCATGGACCTGCCGGCAGTAGATCCCATTGCTGCCGGAGATATGCCTCAGTATCTGCGTGAAGTTGCTGGATTTATGTCTCTTGTGGGAATAGACGTCCAATCGGACACTATCAGGAACGACAGCATCAGATAGGATACAGTTCAGCACCTACATAGCGTATCAGGTCGTTAGGGGAAATCCTGAGCTGCAGTCCGCGCACACCGGCACTCACGTATATGTAATCGTACAGCAGACAGCTCTCATGAATGAAAGTGGGCAGTTGTCTCTTCATGCCTATGGGAGAGCATCCGCCGCGTATATATCCGGTGGACGGCAGCAGTTCCTTCATGTGAATCATCGCGCAGCTTTTGTTGCCTGACAGTCTGGCCGCCACTTTAAGGTCCACTTCAAAACTTCCCGGCATCACACACACAAACAGTCCGTTACGGTCTCCGCGGAGTACCAGTGTCTTGAACACTTGATCCAATGGCTCTCCAAGTTGTTCTGCCACATGCTCTGCCGCCAGATCGTTCTCGTCGTACTGATATGGAATCAGATCGTACCTTATTCCGGCAGCATCAAGCAGTCTCGCTACGTTTGTCTTCTGAACACTCTCACTCATAACGGGAACAAAGTTATATAAAAGGAATATTTTGCGTATCTTTGCGGGAACAATTCTCTAACAGTATGTGGTCACTTATTGCAAGCATTGCAGCCCTTGTTCTTGGGTATCTTCTGTACGGCAGATTCATTGACAGAATGTTCGGACCGGATTCAGACAAAGTCACTCCGGCTGTCACGAAACAGGATGGAGTGGATTTCGTGCCGATGCCATCATGGAAGGTCTTTATGATACAATTCCTGAACATAGCCGGAACGGGACCTGTCTTCGGAGCCATCATGGGTGCCAAGTTCGGCCCTTCCAGCTATCTGTGGATTGTGTTCGGATGTATTTTTGCCGGAGCCGTCCATGATTACATGACCGGTATGCTGTCTGTCAGAAGCGGGGGACTGTCAGTCCCGAATATTGTGGGACATATTCTCGGAAAGCGAGTAAAACGCCTGCTGCTTGTCTTTTCCGTGCTTCTTCTGCTGCTTGTAGGTGTAGTGTTCGTCTATAGTCCGGCTCTGATTCTCGGCGACATAGCAGGTGACGGTTCGCGTGGCTCTATCATGATATGGGTCTGCGTCGTATTCATTTATTATATTCTTGCCACTCTGATGCCTGTGGATAAGATTATCGGACGCATATATCCGCTATTTGCATTTGCACTTCTGTTCATGGCAGCCGGTCTGCTGGTCTGTCTGTTTGTGAAATGGCCATCCATACCTGAATTGTGGGACGGATTGTACAATCGTGGCCCTTCAATAGGTATGAACGGTCAGAGCATATACCCGTGCCTCTTCATCACCATTGCCTGCGGAGCAATAAGCGGATTCCATTCCACACAGAGCCCCATAATGGCCAGATGCATGAAGAACGAGAAGCTCGGACGGCCGATATTCTACGGAGCTATGATTACCGAAGGATTTGTGGCTCTCGTCTGGGCTGCAGTTGCATCATATTTCTTCTTTGACGGTGGTGCACAGGAAGTGGGCAGCAGTCTGACGGCTGCAGCACCCGAGGTGGTGACTTCCGTTTCAAGATACTGGCTCGGAGTGACAGGCGGCATCCTTGCAATACTTGGAGTCGTTGCCGCTCCTATTACAAGCGGTGATACCGCCTTCAGAAGCGCACGTCTGATTATTGCAGACGCTCTTCACATCGATCAGAAGAAGAAATCCTCACGTCTGATTATCGCTATCCCTCTGTTCGTAGCAGCCAGTATCATGCTGTGGTACAATGTCAGTGACGCAGACGGATTCAATGTTATCTGGAGGTATTTCGGATGGGCAAATCAGGCTCTTGCCACAATCGTCCTGTGGACAGCCGCTACATATCTGCGCTTTAAGAGGTCCGGTCTGTTCTACCTGACGGCACTCATTCCGGCAGTATTCATGACCATTATGGTCGTCTGCTACATCTGTATGGAGAAAATCGGTTTCAATCTGCCGTTTGCAGTCAGTATCGGATTAGGCGTTGCATTGGCTGTTGTGAAACTGCTCTCGTTCTTCTTCGGCAATCACAGACATTTCGATATTCAAATCTGAGACAGGTTATTACATTTCCGTCCTAATTATTCAATAATGAAAACTTGTTTTTTCAATTGTAGCCTGGCGGCTTTGACCATCGCCTTTGCTATGGCATTCACAGGGTGTGAAA
>JAKSIW010000050.1 GCA_024398555.1 Bacteroidaceae bacterium
GACCATGCAAAAGTAGTATATTTGCGGCGAAATCCAATATAGGTTTCCATTCATCCTCAATGAGAGCAGTGCGATTGTTTCCGGTCATTCTCCTTCTCGCCACGGTGTCGGCTATGGCGCAGGTGGACATTGACGGGGCTGACCGCATGTTCTTCAGCGGTGCCGACCCACTGAAATGCCGTGACAGGCTTGAGGATATGCTGCCGCAGGCCGCTGACAGTCACGAACGCAGTGAGATACTGTGGCGGATGGCAAAGATCAGTGTGTATGCCGGTGAGGCTGAGACAGACAGGGAAAGGAAGAGGGAAATCTTCGCGGAAGGAGTGGCGTTTGCCGACAGGGCCATCCGTGAAAACCCGAAAAGCCCTGATTCCTACATGTGGCACGCCGGCAACATCGGCCGTGAGGGACAGATGCACAGCATCATGGAACAGATCAGGAGTCTGCCGGTAATCATGAAGGACGTAACCACGATTCTCGATGACCTTCACCGGACGGACTTTCTGGAAGCCTGGCAGACCATGGCTGAAATATACAGCAATCACCCTTTCAAGTCCAATGACGGAGCCATCTGCTTCGAGCGGAAGGCTTTGCTGTGCATATCTGACGGCCGGCTGCACATCTCCACATACACCCTGCTCGCCAGATTGCTGTATGAACGCGGTTGGGATTCAGCCCGAAGAAGCAGCGCAATAGAGAAAAACAGGCAGAAGTTCGCTGAAAGCTACAGTTCCGTCACTGACAGGTACGCCTATTTCGACGGTTCTCTCGGCACAGATTTCCGTCATGCATGGTCATCCAAACCAATAGGAGCCATGTCTGACCGGGAAGAAGCACTGGCCATCGTGGCGTATGTCAGGAAGATCTACGATGCTGCCGCGTCAAGGACCCATTATGATGATGTGGAATACAAAGAGCTGCTGGCACTCAGCAGAAACTGGAAATAACATGGCACAGTCACGACTCTGGAACAGCAATTACCTGAAGATATGGTGCGGGAACTTTTTCATCAACTTCTCATTCACACTCATCGTCCCGCTTCTGCCCCTGTATCTGTCAGAGAGTTTCGATGCCAACAAGCGTACAATAGGTCTGTGTCTCGCAGGCTATTCCGTCATGGCCCTTCTGATACGGCCTTTCAGCGGATTCATTGTTGACACATTCCCCAGGAAGAAAGTCCTGATACTGTTCTATCTGGCTTTCTGCGCCATCTTTGCAGGATACATACTGGCAGGCTCACTGGCGGTCTTCACTATTTTCAGGACACTGCACGGAGCGCCGTTCGGAGCCACCACGGTAGCAGCCAGCACAGTAGCCATCGATGTGTTGCCCAGCGACAGACGCACTGAAGGCATAGGTTACTACGGACTGAGCAACAATCTGGCCATGGCACTCGGCCCGGTCATGGCCGTATATATGCTGGATGCATTCGGAGGCAGTTACAGGTATCTGTTCCTCTTCTCACTCGTGACGGCACTTGTCGGATTCATCCTCGTTTCCACCATAACTCTTCCGCGCAGGGACTTCGTTCCGGGAAAGAGAGTCGTGTCACTGGACCGTTTCTTCCTCCTCAAGGGATGGCACGCCGCCATATCAATGCTCTGCTTCGCTTTTTCCTTCGGAGTGCTGGCCACATACGTGGCTATATACGGAAAGGAGGAGCTCGGAATCACAGGCGGTACCGGCATCTTCTTCTCACTGCTGGCCATCGGTCTGATTCTCTCCAGACTGAGCGGTGCGCATGCTCTGAGAAAGAATCAGGTAAGCCGTAACGCAACCATAGGTGTCCTCATATCAGTATTCGGCTATCTGCTCTTCGCCGCTCTCCGCAGCCCGCTCGGATACTACGGCGCGGCATTCATAATCGGCATGGGCAACGGTCACATGTATCCGGCATTTCAGAACATGTTCATCAATCTTGCTCCGAATGACCAGCGCGGCACTGCCAACTCTTCAATCCTTACTTCCTGGGATGCAGGTGTGGGCATCGGTACACTTATCGGCGGTGTGCTCGCAGAACATGCGGGATACAGTGCGGCCTTCTGGTGTGCTGCAATAATGAACGTCGTCGGTGTAGTCCACTATTTCACCAGGACAAGATCACATTTTGAGAAGAACAAGCTCAGATAAACTCGGGCTGAAGGACAGCAGACAGATCCGTGCCGGGCACATACAGACGCGCATCGATACCCAGTCCCGCTGCAGAGTCGATATTGATTTGGGAATCGTCCACGAATACAATCTCCTCCGGCTGGCATCCGGCCAGTTGAATGCATTTGATATAGAAAGCGGGATCCGGCTTCATCAGCTTCATCCTGTATGAGTAGAACAGCTGCCTGAATGTAGTGTCCAGCGGGATGCCGGCTTCTGCGAACATTCTGCTGCACCAGAACATAGCGACAGGATTGTTGTTCGTAAGCAGATAGAGACTGCATTGTTCCTTCAGCCTGTTCAGAAGGATTGACTTCTCCGGGTCAATACCGGCCAGCATCCGGTGGATGCATTCGCTGATGGTCTGCCTTGTGGTACCCTTGCGCGAACGGCTCAGACATTCGGCATAGAACTCGTCCTCATCAATCAGTCCGTTCTCAAAACGGCCGAAGAAGCCCTTCTGATGACATGCATCCAGATACATGCCAATGGTATCGAAACCTGCATCCTCACGGAATGCCCTGACTCCACGCTCCACATCCAGATCGATAAGGACATTGCCCATATCGAACATTATCGCCTTCACATCAGCGTTGTTTCCAAGCCTCATACGATCAGTATCAAATAATACGCGAACTTACCACAATAATGGGGCAAATGCAAACAGATTTACTACTTTTGCATAGTTCGTAACAAATAATAACATATCTATGACAATACAGGCGTTCCGCATATTTCTGGCTGTTATGACCGCCGTGGCAGCAGTTGTTTTTGTCTGCCTGTACTACGTTGATGCCGGCTACGGCAAGTTCTATGACCGCAAGTGGGGACCTTCAGTAAGCAACCGCATCGGATGGGTGCTGATGGAGGCTCCCGTATTCATTGCAATGCTGCTTCTCTGGTATTTCTCAGAAAGACGGGATGATACGGTAAGGCTGATCATGCTGCTCATCTTCGAATCGCACTACCTGCACCGTTCGTTCATATTCCCGCTGCTCATACGCGGCAGAGGCCGCATGCCCATATCCATCATACTCATGGGAGTTGTCTTCAACACACTGAATGCGCTTATGCAGGGAGGATGGCTGTTCTACATATCGCCTTCCGAACTGTACGGAACAGGCTGGCTTGCAGACCCAAGATTCATTGCCGGTACGCTGGTATTCGCCGCAGGCATGTTCATCAACATCCAGTCCGACAGCATCATCCGCCACCTGCGCAAGCCCGGCGACAACGCCCATTACCTGCCACACGGCGGTATGTTCCGCTATGTGACCTCAGCCAATTATTTCGGTGAGCTTCTGGAATGGACCGGATTCGCACTGCTCACATGGTCTCTGTCAGGACTTGTATTCGTCATCTGGACATTTGCCAATCTGGCGCCACGTGCCTCACGCATATACTTGAGATACAGAAGCGAGTTCCCATCAGAGTTCGATGAGAAACGTCTGAAAAGAATCATACCATTTATATACTGATATGGAATCACCTGTCTTCACCCCATGCCAAATAGGCCCTGTCACGCTCCGCAACCGCACAATCCGTTCAGCGGCATTCGAGAACATGGCATACGGCAACCGCCCTTCTCAGGAACTGTACGACTATCACACAGCTGTGGCCCGCGGCGGTGTAGGAATGACAACAGTGGCATACGCCGCAGTTGCGGAATCCGGACTTTCATTCGACGGTCAGCTGTGGATACGCGAGGAAATCATTCCTGAACTGCACCGTCTGACAGACGGAATCCATGCTGAAGGAGCCAAAGCCTCCATCCAGCTAGGTCACTGCGGCAACATGACGCACCGCGCCACCTGTCACTGCATGCCTGTAGGAGCCAGCGGAGGATTCAACCTGTACTCTCCCACTTTCGTACGCAAGCTGCGCAAGGAGGAGATATACCAGCTGGCACGTGACTTCGGCAATGCCGTACGTCTGGCACGCAGAGCCGGTTTCGACTGCGTGGAGATACATGCCGGACATGGGTATCTGATCAGCCAGTTTCTGTCTCCATACACCAATCACCGCCACGATGAGTTCGGCGGCTCGCTCGAGAACCGCATGCGCTTCATGAATCTCGTAATGAAGGAGGTCATGGAGGCAGCCGGAGATGATATGGGCGTTCTCGTCAAGGTCAATATGCACGACGGATTCAGACGCGGAATGCAGACCGATGAATGTATCAGGGTCGCGCAGGAGCTGGAACGTCTGGGCGCTCACGCCCTGGTGCTGTCAGCAGGATTCGTCAGCAAAGCCCCGATGGAGGTGATGCGCGGGGCCATGCCAGTCAGGACACTCTCCCACTACATGGATATGAAGCGTTTCTGGTGGCTGAAGGCTATGCTGGCAATGGTAGGCAGACTGATGATTCCCACAGTGCCATACAGGGACTGCTACTTCCTTGATGAAGCCAGACAGTTCCGTGCCGCACTGAAGATGCCCCTCATATACGTAGGAGGTGTCACTTCGTTAGCCGGGATGGAAGAAATAATCGCCGGAGGATTCACCGGAGTGCAGATGGCACGCGCACTCATCCATGACACCGACTTCGTCAACAAGCTCAGGACCGGCGAACTTCAGTGCAGCGGATGCCGTCACTCGAACTACTGCATCGGCCGCATGTACACTCTCCAGATGCGCTGTCACAACTGCGTGGAAAACCTTCCGGACAAGCTACGCCGCGAGATAGCGGAGTGCGAGGCAGACGTAGAGAAAACAAACACGCTGTCATGAGCTGGGCATTGGTAACAGGAGCAAGCTCCGGAATGGGATTCAAGTATGCCGGACAGCTTGCATCACGCGGATATGACATCCTGCTCGTAAGCAATCAGGAAGCCGAGCTCAGACAGGCAGCGGATGAGCTGGCCTCAAGTTATCACGTACGTGCAATTCCACGTTTTCAGGACCTGGCCGAACCGGATGCCGCTGACAGTCTGCTGGAATTCTGCCACAGCCAGTCCATTGAAATAGAGATTCTTATCAACAACGCCGGCATGTTCTTCATGAAGGAGCTGACTCCCGCAGACGACCATCTCATCGGAACCATGATGAACCTTCACATGACAGCGGTCACCAGACTGTCACTGCTCTTCGGAAACGAGATGCGTCAGAGAGGTCACGGACACATTCTGATAGTCAGTTCCCTTGCAGCGGCACTGCCGATGCCGGGCATCACCGTCTATGCCGCCACCAAAGCGTATCTGCTCAGTTTCGGACGTTCCTTCTACTTCGAGATGCGTCCATACGGAGTCAGTGTCACGACAGTATGTCCAGCTGCAATCGCCACACCTCTATACCATCTGCGCGAAGACCTGATGCGTCTGGGTGTGCGGCTCGGTGTCATCTGGACTCCCGACAGACTTGTCAGACGAGCCCTGCGCTCCATGTTTCACGGCCGTCGCTGTATCAGGCCTGGCTTTATGAACATCTACCTGCCACCTCTCATCGCTGCATTGCCCAAACGGATTGTGAGCCATATATGGAACAAGATCAAATGAAGAGCGCGATAATAATAACCGGTGCCACCGGAAGCATGGGCTCGTCTGCAGTACGTTCACTGGCTGCAGAGGGCCATACGGTCATCATGGCCTGCCGCAACATGGAAAAAGCGGACTCCATATCACGGGAAATACTTGCCGACATACCTGCCGCACAGCTTTTTCCTCTGCAAGTGGATATCTCACGGATGGATTCGGTGCGGGCGTTCGTCGCAAATACACTGGAACTGACAGAGCGTAACAGCCTCGCCATAACAGGACTCCTGAACAACGCCGGCATCATCAATCGGGAATTCCGGACCACGGATGATGGTCTTGAGAACACCCTCGCCACCAATTTTCTGGGTCCCTTCCTGCTCACCGGCCTGTTGATTCCGCATCTGTCTGACGATGCGCACATTGTGAACATGGTTTCGCTGACCTGCCGCTTCGCCTCCATAGGCAGAGACTTCTTCTGTCCTGACCCAAAACGATTCAGTCAGCTTGGCACATACGCCGGCACCAAGCTGGCCCTTCTCCTGTCAAGCGTCACGCTGAATGAGAGACTGCGTCAGCAAGGATGTCGCATCAGCGTCAACGTGGCCGATCCGGGAGTGGTCAACAGCAACATGCTGCATATGGGACGATGGTTCGACCCGCTTGCCGACATCGTTTTCAGGCCATTGTGCAGCAGTCCTGACAAAGGAATCCGGCCTGCCCTGAACGCACTGCATTCAGACCGGACCGGAATGTATTTCAGGAAGGACAGCTTTGAGCCCATTCCCTCCCGCTACCTGTCGGACAGCCGGAAAGATTGGCTATGGCAGGAGGCAGAACGGCTTACAATGTCGCATTGATGTCGCGGACAGCGGCAATGAGAGCGTCGATATTCTCCTTCTTTGCACCCATAGGCAGTCCTCCGCCCGTACTCAGCATAAGACCGTGATGCGAACCGTTGGCGGCGATATAGTTCCTTACTATTTCAGTCGTCGTGTCATAGACAGTCTTCGGGTCATTGCCGGTAAGAAGCATCGGCGGTACATTACCCATCAGAATAACCTTGTCACCGGCCAGCCTGCGCGACTCTCCTATCTCCTGCATGTGAGTGAAGTTGAACACGTCAACACCCATCTCAGTCAGATGAGGATAGCATGAGTTCGATGTGAAGTCATTATGGAAATAGTGGCGCATCTCAGGGAATGAGTCGAAAATCTCTTTCATGTATGGCATGCAGAGAGTTGTGAAGTCATCCGGGCTGAAATAGCCGCATACATCATCCAGCACCATTATGGCCTTGGCTGTCTTCACATTCTCAAGCTGGGCCTCCAGCCACAGCTTCACGCAGTCAGTCGTCTTGCGGAGCAGCGAGTCGGCGGCCTCAGGATTGATCATCATGAACATGAGAAGCTGGGTCACCGTGAAGATATGTGATGCCACTGTGAACGGGCCACGGGCACATACCATATACACCTGCTCGCCCTCAGCCTCCATAGCCGGCTGATACAGACGCTGCTGGTTGAGCATGAACGGCATCATTCCGTCCCGCTTCGGATCCGGCAGACGCAGATCCTTGAAGATGGCCTCCGCATTGTCCAGATCCTCGGTGAGAGGATGCAGATGCGGCAGATTGTCATCGAAGAAGCACATCGGACAGCCGAAGCCGCTCGGTTCCGCAGTCATTCCATACTCAACCCACCATCCCGGTATGAAAACCGCCTCGGGGAAATCCTTGATTATCTTTTTATTGTCATTTACAAAAACATCGTTGCGTGCATAATAGTCCACAAATGTGTGTCCGCAGTATCCGGGAATCCAAGGACTGTCAGCGATAAACGCAACCGGTATCTTACTGTTCCTATGCCCGATGGTCTCTTCCATCAGCCTGATCTGATCAAGATTCATATCTCTGTATTTATTAAGTGTTTTATTGAATAAGGTTTTACAAATTATAACCGGCAGCCCTGAAGAATGCCTCGATATTTTCAAAAGGTGATGCGGGCGGAACGTCACACCCTGTGGAGAGTATGAAATTGCCATGTCCGGCAGCCGTATCAAGCAGTCTGCGCACATGTTCCTCCACAGTCTCGGGGGTTCCCATCTTCATGACCCCTACCGGATCCACGTTGCCCATAACTGCAATATTGGAAGGAACCTGCTCCAGCACTCCGGCCATGTCAATGGCATTGCCGAAATGAAGGGCGGCGGCACCGGATGAAACCATCGCACCGGTACACTGTCCGCTGTTGCCGCAGTTGTGCAGCACCACAAGGAAACTGTCATCCTGCACTTCTTCCACTATCCGGCGCACATACTCCGAAGAGAATGCCAGGCAGTCCGAATCAGAGAGAAGACCGGCAGCAGGCTCTGCCATCACGACACCGGCCTGACCTGCGGACTTCATGGCGCGGACGTATGCCATTATGAATTCCGTACACTTGTCCAGCAGCCTGTGAACCATGTCCGGCTCAATGTACATGGACATCATCAGCTCCGTCATGTCATACAGCCTGCAGGCAAGGCTGAAAGGACCTATGCAACCGCCAAACAGCGGGCAGTCCAATGCCGCAGCCGCCATGCGGCCAGCCTCCAGATACTGCGGGATGCGGGCCGCATCCAACGAAGGTATCTGCAGCGCATCCACATCAGCCGCAGACTGCAGCAACCGGCCCGTTACTGTCGGCACTTCGTCATCTGTGAACACCACCTCCGCACCGAAGGCCTCAGCCTCGGCAGAAAGATCCATTATTGTGGTCGATGCCGCTGAATACGGAAAACGCCCGTGCAGTGCCAGCACCGCATCGCAGTGCCTCTGACCGTCTGTTACTGCATCTATCACGCGTCTGCCGGTAAGTTCTATTCCCGGATGCGTCATAATCGGCATCACAGGGGTATGGGTTCCGGCAAGCAGCCTCCCGACAATACTGTTCATCTCACTCATTTGGACAAATCATATTCCGGCAGGACATCAGGAGACGGTGTCTCAAAGTTGGATATTCTCAGACGGAACTTGCGAAGCTCGTCATATGTGTGCTGGAACGGAGAGCAGTCAGCCGGGAGCTCCATTCCTGAGAACTGCTGGAAGTAGCCTATGCATGCATCCCTCCACCAGAGTGCGTCCTTGGCCTGACGGACCATCTTGTCGCGCACCTGATTGAAACGCCAGCTATCTACATACCTGCTTACGGAATCCCATGTGTCAATATATCCGGCAGCGGCGTCTATTCCCTGCTGATAAGTATGGCACAGAGTCTCCCACAGGGTCTCACCGTTCTTCATCGCATAATCCCAAGGCAGATGATGGAACCAGAGTATCAGTTCCTCCGGACATGTCTCCGGATTCCCGTACAATGACTTCAGAGGTTCGTGGTACTGTGCCACAGCACCGCTTCCCTGCATTGTGCGGTCGAAACCGATGCCGTCGGCAGCAGCCTTGTGATAGAATGTCGGTGACCAGTCACGACGCATGGACTGCTCCCACGGTCCCGGGCCATAGTGTCCGGCACCGCCGAAGATATGATGCAGCCCGAGAGGCATCTCGTAGTGTGCGGTGTTCTCACGTGAGGCAAGCATCATAGCCTTGACCGGCTGCAGGAACTTCTGATTGTCAGTGAATGTCTGTCTGATCCACTCATCAGCTATCTGATCGGATGTCAGATCCGGATTCCAGGCCATACGGCCGAATGCATACCAGTTGGCCTGTGCGAAATGATGTCCGCACCAGTTGATGCTGTCACCGATATTTGCCACACCTGCAATGGCGGAAACCTTATAGCTGAGAACCTTGCCCTCTGTAATCTTTGCCACAGTGGAACCTTCACCTCTCATATATGTGTCGCTGTCAAGGCACTCCTTCCACATAGGATGGAGATATGCCAGATGGTTGGAGTGACCGAGATACTCCTGGGTAATCTGAACCTCAACCATCGACTTGGTCTTCTCCAGCTGACCGAACAGCGGGCTGAACGGCTCACGCGGCTGGAAGTCAATAGGACCGTTCTTGATCTGTATGATGACATTGTCGTGGAACTGTCCGTCCAGCGGCATGAATTCATCCACGGCCTGCATGGCACGGTCCTCGGCAGTGGCTGCATATACAAACGCACGCCACATGACGATGCCGCCGTAAGGCTTCAGAGCATCAGCAATCATGTTGGCACCGTCAGCATGAGTACGTCCGTAGTCCTGAGGGCCTGACTGTCCCTCGGAATTGGCCTTGACGAGGAATCCGCCGAAATCGGGAATGACGGAATAGATTTCCGCCACCTTGTCATTCCAGAACTGAATGACTTCAGGGTCAAGCGGGTCGGAAGTCTTCAGGCCTGCCAGATGCTTGGGTGCCGCGAAATTCAGGGACAGATATACACGGATGCCATAGGGACGGAAGATGTCAGCCAGCACCTTGACCTTCTGCAGATACTCGGCAGTAAGCATGCACGGATCCGCATTCACGTTATTGAGCACTGTCGCATTGATGCCGATGGAAGCATTGGCACGGGCATACTCCTCATACTCCGGACGTACTGTCTCCGGCAGTTCCTTCCACTTCCACAATGATTTTCCTGCAAATCCGCGCTCCACAGTCAGATTGGGATTGTCCCAGTGATTGAGGATACGCACGTCATACGCAGGCACTTCTGTGACACTTCCTTTTGTCAGCACCCCACCGGTCTCCTGACGGCGGAGCAGGTCATAAACTCCATAGAGTATGCCTGTCTCACTGTTGGCAAAGACGCTGATTTCCTTCTTGCCGAATTCGATGCGATAGCCTTCGCGGCCCAGAGACTCCTCCGGCTGCTGGCACACGACGCAGGTCACCACCTGACGGCCCTTCCAGTAATTCATTATCTCGCTGTCGGCAATGCCAAGCGTAGTCTTGACTTCGGACAGTGTCTGCGGCGCTCCGTCTGTAAGCGAATGGAACCACAGATTGTGTCCGTCCTCCTTCTGAAGTTCAGCATTGCAGCATGAACTTATCAGCAGGCCGGCCATTGCCAGCATCATGCTGCATCCAATAAACTTGTTTCTTCTCATATTTGTCAATAATTGATTAATACACAATTATATCCGGCACTCTCTGCGCCTCTGTAATCTTTCTCAGCCTCTCCGAAAGCGGACCGGCAACTGACAGCCTCGTCCTGAGCGTCATCCTGCAGTCAAAGGTCATGTCCGGCCTGCTCTCGTGGCTGAAAGCGCCATACTCCTGCTGCAGCACCTGCGGTTCCATATCCTTCACCACCTTCATCACCTCATTCATCATCGGATATGAGAACAGCACGGAAGTGTCCTTCTCCACGTACTTCTCCACCACATGGGCGGCTGCTATCACATCGGCGGCCGCCTGACGGTATGCCTCAATCAGGCCGCTGGTACCCAGCTTCACGCCCCCGAAATACCGCACCACAGCTATCAGTATATCCGTCAGGCTGTTACTGTTGATCTGTCCCAGTATAGGCTTGCCGGCTGTCCCTGACGGCTCCCCATTGTCATTAGCCCTCCACTCGGCCCTGTCCGCACCTAATACGTACGCATAGCAGACATGGCGGGCATCGTAGTATTCCTTCTGTATGGCCGACACATTCTGCCTCACGTCCCCGACGCTATTCACAGGCACGGCGAACGAGATAAAGCGGCTGCGCTTCTCCACGAACTGCGACTGCGCCTTACCGTCTATCGTCAGATATGAGTCAGCGGAAATCTCCATCACATTATTTATCTGCGTCCGGCACCTGTACCGCCCGCGGAGCCGCGATCCGATCCCGACCTGCCCGATGCTGCAGTGGAAGATGTTCTGGACGATGACGCATCACGCCTGTCAGTGGAAGTCTCACGCTTAGTGTTAGAAGAGGTCTCACGCTTCGTGGTGGTAGTCTCTCCAGACTTTGTGGTGCTGATCTTCGTCGCTGATGAGCCGGAGCTGTTCACACGGCTGCTTACTGTCGTGCGATCCTCACGGACCGTCTGCTGACGCTCGGAGGCATTACGGGAAGTGCCGGTGGTGACAGTCGTTGTCGTAGCGGCCTGCTGACGGATCTGCACGTCCCTGGCATTCTCCACACGGCCGGAAACGCCCTGCGATGCTGTGCGCTGGGTAACGCCCGAACCGCTGTCCGAACGTGCGGAACTGCTGTTGCGGATGACGAAATCCTCTTCCGGATGTCTGCTGCCATAGTCGTTGCGCTGATACGAACGTGACACCCTGTCGTAATCAGGATAATGGCACCTTTCCTCGTATCTCACCTCACGGCAATAGCGGTTATTTGTCATATACGTATTGACATAAGCCTGATAATGACTTATATACACCGGTTTCGGACGCTTGTAATATGTCGGGAAATTGCCCCAGTACCAAGGCGAGCGCCACGGCACATACGCATTCCTGAGGAGATGTGCGTAAATGGCCGGTGTAGAGATGAATACCGGCTGTATGATGTAATTCGGACCATACAGGTATCCGGCACCTATCACCTGTACGTACGCATTCACCGGACTGGTCATCTCAGCAACCAGAGTGGCCACATCCTGATAGATGTCCGGTGCCAGCACCGCCTGGATCAGGAATACGTGCGCCCTGCCCTCGACCGTCTCAAGGACGCGCAGATAATCCACATAGCCGTCACGGTTCAGGTCCAGATTCGTAAGAATGTACGATGCATTGTTCAGCAGACGCTCGAATTCCCTGACACTTGAGGACTGGGCGAATGCACCTGCCACAGCCTGAAGGTCCAGACATAGCGAAATGTCATCATTCAGCGCAGTGACGCGCGTCGTTGTGACACTATGGGTCCTGGGCACTGTGACTGTAGTGCTGTATGTCCCGTAGGTCTCCGGATAACTGACATCCGGAGAAACAGTTACTATATGTGTAAGACAACTTGTGAAAAGCATCGGCACCAAGGCCGCAAGAATGGACAGTCTCTTCATAATATCGCGTTTTGTTCCTACCACAAAGTTAACAAAAAATTACCGGATACTGAAAGTGCCTACTGGAACCGTCGTGGCCGAGCCCATGTTCAGATAGAAGACTGCGTACTCGCCGCGCACCAGTTCTGCAGCAGGAATCGTCAGAATGTACGATCCGTAACCGAACTTATGCCCCGAAAAGCTCAGGTACCTGTTTGTAGGACCTTCCAGTCCCAGACGGTCAGGCTCCAGTTCCATCCATTTGATACGCCGGCTGTTCCTGTTGCTCTTGAGACGCACAATCCTGTAAAGCGCCATCGGATCCTCATCGTTGTTTCCGGTCCTTATCAGAATGCGGGCATCGCCACCTGCCGGATCAAAGACATAGGCAGATGACGGTCCGCTGAACACTATATCCATTCCGTCCGCCCCGGCCAGCGCGGAAGCAGCTCCTGCGACACTGCTGACACCAAACGCCGCAGTGGTCATCTTCATACCGTTCGCAACATTCTCCACATCTCCTCCGGAGAAGGAACCTATGACCGTACCCAGGCCCACAACGGCACCAGCCAGATTGGCGACCTGGCCGATAGTACGGAATGTCCTCTTCGCCTTGCTCTCATGTACGCCTACGATTCCCGTCTCTCTGGGCAGCACGTCGTATGTCGAATCACTCGTCAGAATACAGTATGAATTAAGGAATTCCGGTTCCGGCACAGCAATCTGCGGCCTCACGGACATCGCAGGAACAAGCAGCAGAGCTATAATGACTGATATCTTTTTCATCTTCGTTGGTCTGTTTCCACAAAGGTAGCCAAAACAGCCATTATCCAATGTTAATTTTGAGCAAAATTATGAAACATAATTCAAAAACAAATGATTAACTTTGCGGGTTGTAACAGAGTCTATATTTTCTACATTTTATTATTTATAAGTCAATTTAAATGAAAAAGCTTTTTTCAATCGCACTCATCGCATCTACCGTACTGCTGAGCGCATGTGGCCCCAAGGACCCAGGTCTGAAGGATGCCTACAAGAACTATTTCAAGATCGGTGTTGCCGTTACCCCGCGCAACGTCACTGACTCCCTGCAGTCTGCCATCATCCTCAAGGAGTTCAACAGCATCACTGCTGAGAACTGCATGAAACCGGGTGAGATTCATCCGCGTCCAGGCGTATGGAACTTCGAGCAGGCTGACATCATCGCAAACTTCTGCCGCGAGCACGGCATCAAGATGCGCGGTCACTGTCTGGTATGGCACAGCCAGTTCGCAACATGGATGTTCAACAAGTATGACGAGAACGGCAACCAGGTAGTAGAGCGTGACGAGAACGGCGATACCATCTGGGTAGAGCAGCCGGCACGTGGCGGATTCGGCGGTTTTGGCTTCGGTGGTCCGCGTCCTCAGGGACAGCAGGGTCAGGCTCCTCAGAGACAGCAGGGTCAGGCTCCTCAGGCACAGCCAGGTCAGGCTCCTCAGGGTGGCTTCCCAGGTTTCCCGGGCGGTTTCCCAGGCTTCGGTCAGCGTCAGGGACAGGGTCAGGCTCCTCAGATGACCAAGGTTCCGAAGTATGCCAAGGCTACCAAGGAAGAGTTCTACGATTCACTGCAGGCTCACATCA
>JAKSIW010000051.1 GCA_024398555.1 Bacteroidaceae bacterium
GTGATTGGAGCGGTAAACGGGGCTCGAACCCGCGACCTTCGGCTTGGGAAGCCAACGCTCTACCAACTGAGCTATTACCGCGTGGATTGTGACTGCGAAGATAGTCATTTTTTTAATCGAAGCTTCAGAAAGATGCCGGGATTTTATAATTTCGCAGTCATGACACCTATCAGGATTGATATAAGCGACTACGTGCATTCCGGCGAAGGAGCCAACGGCGAGAGTCTGTACCACAGGACTGACCCGAACACGATGATAAAACTCTACAACGCCACCGCACCGAGGGAAATCATCGAGAACGAACTGGTTTTTGCACACAAAGTATATAGTCTGGGTATTCCGTCTCCGGAGCCAGGAGAGTTCGTCACGGATGGAAACGGCAGGTTCGGCATACGGTTCAAAAGGATTCCTGACAAGATATCCATATCCCGTGCCACTGGAGAACATCCGGAACGGGTGGAGGAATACGCCCGACGTTTCGCACGACTGTGCCGCAAGTTGCATGCCACCCACCTGCCTCAAGGCGAATTTCCTGACATCAAGGAATACTACCACAGTATTCTGCGCAGCCTGGTTATCTACACTCCGGCAGAGCGCGCATACCTCGAAAAGGTTATTGACGAAGCCCCTGACGGCGACATCGCACTGCACGGTGACCTTCAGTTCAGCAACGCAATCATGTCCGGAGACCGGGACTACCTGATAGACCTCGGCGACTTCGCCTGCGGCTCTCCCCTGTTCGATCTGGGAATGGTGCTGTTCACCTGCATATACGACGACCCGACATTCATGCGGGAGGCATTTCACATGGAGCCGGAGACAGCAAGAGTGTTCTGGCACTACTTCGTCATGGAATACTATGGCGAAGATGCCGATGAAGACGCCATAGAAGCAGAACTGCGGCCGTACGCCGCAGCCAAGCTACTGATTATCGAGAGGAACAGCGGTGTGGCTCTCCAGCACTACCACTGGCTGCTTCAGCAGCCCTGATGCTGTTCGCGAAGAAGATCGTTCACCGTCTTTACGGGATTGAAGGTTGTCAGAGGCACCTCCACAAACACCGTATTCCAGTCGCTCATCGCGCCGTTCCACAAGCCCGGCAGCTCCAGGGCCTTCAGTTCACGTCCGTTCTTGGACTTGCTTGAAATGAAGCCCGTAGCACTGTCCACATACTTCGTAAGGTCGAACTTCTCACCATTGTAGTCGCGCAGAGCGCACACCAGATCCACAGGATTGAAATGAGTGCCCTCGCTGAACATACGCTTCTTCCTTTCGTCCGTCATGTCAATCTGCGAACTCTCCAGAATCTGCAGAGAGAACGATCCGTCGCTGTTACGTGCGATGAACGGTCCGCCGCCAGGCTCACCCACATTGCGGACCATGCCGCACACTCTGATCGGGCGGTTCAGTTTGGAATGCAGGTATCCTGCAAGTTCCCTGTCTGATTTTTCCGATACACCGGCCATGCGGCAGCAGAGCGTATTCTCTACGTATGCCAGCATTTCATCCAGACGGGAACGGTCATATCTGCCGGAATCAAGGAGCCTCAGATAAGAGAACACCTGCTTCTGCACTGACACAAGAACACCTGCAATCAGTTTCTTGTAGGTGACGGTATCGGACTTGAGATGATCCGGCACCACATTATCTATATTCTTGATGAATACGACATCCGAATCTATTTCGTTCAGATTCGCAATCAATGCTCCATGTCCTCCCGGACGGAACAGTATGGAGCCGTCATCATTGCGGAACGGCTTGTTCTCCATATCAGCAGCTACAGTGTCAGTGCCCGGTTTCTGCTCAGAGAAGCCGATGCTGTATGTCATACCGTTGCTGCGCGACATTTCGGCCGAGGCTGTCCCCGCCAGACTCTCGAAAAGCGGTCTGTGCTCAGGAGACACCGTAAAGTGCAGGTTCACATCCGAATCAGCGCCGGATGCATAGAGAGCACCTTCAGCAAGGTGCTCCTCAAGCGGAGTGCGGGCACATTCGCCGTAGCTGTGAAACTTGAGCAGTCCCTTCGGCAGTGCGCCATAGTTCAGTCCCTCAGCTTCGAGCAGATTGCGCACCACAGCCTTGTAGTCACCGGCTGAGACAAGTGCGTCCACTCCCCTGCCGCAGTTTCTGACACAGGCTGCGTCGAGATCCCCGAAGAACGCGAACTTGTGTATCTCGTCGAAGAATCTGCGCTCGAATGCGCTCTGCGGTTCCGAATAGTCGGCCGACAGGAATGCGAACATATCCTTGAACATCCGGCTGGCGGCACCTGATGCCGGCACGAACTTGGTAATTCTGTGATTCTCCTCACGATACTGTTCCCACTGGCTGACATACTCCGTCATATCGGACTGCGATACAGCCAGAATGCCGTTTCCAACAGAAGCAGCCGCATCCAGTTCCAGAAACGGGAATCCCGTTCTGAAATTGTCCAACTGTTTCTCCACCTGCTCCTTTGAGATGCCCTTGGCCGCAAACATGGCCAGATCCTTTGCTTCAAACATATTTCAATATTTTTAGTAATCCTTCCACTCAATTATCAATCAAAGTTACAAACATTTGATAAAAAAACACGTAATTTAGCGCAAAATCAAAATCTATGAAGAGAAAACTTGCAATGCTGGCCACAGCACTATGTTGCGCAGCAACCATTCTGGCACAGGCAGAACAGACCAAAGGTCCGGTTCTGAAGTTCGAGAAGACAGACAACAACTTCGGAATCTTCGATCAGGAGCATGCCAAACAGACATGCTACTTCCGTTTCACCAATACCGGTGACGAGAATCTCGTCATCACCGATGTCTACACATCATGCAACTGCACGGTCCCGGAGTATCCCAAGCATGAGATTGCCCCCGGCGCGACCGACTCCATCATGGTATCCTACGACGGTACCGGCAAACGTCCCGGTGTATTCCGCAAGATAATTACCGTCAATTACAACGGCAGGACCGCCGATGACTCCTACGCACGGGTTACCATAACAGGAGAAATGGCCGACAAGGAAGTTGTCGACCAAATCACAAAGGAACTCGAAGCCGAGTACGGGAAGAAGGACTGATTACTCCACTTCCAGAGCGATGATGCTGAGTGCCGGCATCGTCAGAGTGACGGTTCCATCCTTGGCAATCTTTGCACCCTTGAACTCCTTGACAGCAATCTTGTCAGGATTGTCGAAGCTGTTGTAGTCATTGATAGCTCCCGATGTCAGGATCTGAGCCGATACCTTCTTTGCCTTGAAGCCGTTCAGGTTCACTACAACCTCCTGCTCCCCGTCCGGATTGACGTTGGACAGAGATACATGAATCTTTCCGTCGGCAGCCTTCGATGCGGTGGCGCTCATCAGCGGAAGAGGACGTGTCGCACCCTCGGAAGGATTGTTTTTGAAACGCTCGTTACGGACCAGCTTCACGGCACAGCCGTCAATTGAGGTAGCCAGAGACTTGGCATCCTGATGCGGCACATACATCTTATATACGAAATAGGTCGGAGTCAGGACCATCTTGTCATCCTTGGTCAGAACCATGGACTGCAGCACATTGGCCACCTGAGCGATATTGGTCATCTGAATGCGGTCAGCATACTTGTGGAACACATCCAGTGAGAGCGATGCCACAAACGCGTCACGCATGGTGTTCTGCTGATAGAGCTGGGTGCCCGGCTCTGAATCCCACCATGTGCCCCACTCGTCCACGAAGAGAGGAATGCTGTTGGTAGGATCAGCCTTGGTCATGATGTCCAGATGCTTCTGGATAACCGGCTCGATGCCGAGGGCCTTGCCCAGACACCAGAAATAGTCATCCTTGGTAAAGTCGGTCGCAGAGCCCTTGCTGCC
Source organism: Bacteroidaceae bacterium (assembly GCA_024398555.1). Classification (GTDB taxonomy): domain Bacteria; phylum Bacteroidota; class Bacteroidia; order Bacteroidales; family Bacteroidaceae; genus Colenecus. Next base: position 3,836 of record JAKSIW010000051.1, read on the forward strand.
ATCCCAACCGGCTACAGTATAGTAATGCAGCGATACGGCGTTCATCTGACTGCCGATGCGGTCCATCAGCACCTCAGTCCACTCGTAGTCATAGTCGCTGGCGCCGCTGGCAATCTTGGTCAGGTGCGTGCCGTTGTAGTCGCGCATGTAAGTCTGATAACGGCGGAAAATGTCAGAGTAATACTCGGGACGCATGTTGCCGCCGCATCCCCAAGCCTCATTGCCCACGCCGATGAAGTGTACATGCCACGGTTCCTCGCGGCCGTTCTCCTTACGGATCTTGGCCATAGGACCGTCTGCGGCATTCATATACTCGACCCACTTGGCAGCCTCCTCCACTGAACCGCTGCCCACGTTCATGCTGATGTACGGCTCGATGTCAAGCATCTCGCAGAGGTTCAGGAACTCGTGGGTGCCGAAGCTGTTGTCCTCCACGATTCCGCCCCAGTTGTTGTTCACCATGCGCGGACGGTTCTCCTTTGGACCGATACCGTCCATCCAGTGGTACTCGTCAGCGAAGCATCCGCCCGGCCAGCGCATCACCGGCACGTGCAGCTCGCGCAGAGCGTCCAGCACGTCATTGCGATATCCGTCCGTATTGGGAATCGCCGATTCCGGACCTACCCACAGACCGCCGTAGATGCATGTTCCCAGATGCTCGGAGAACTGTCCGTAGATATTTCTGTTGATAACTGCGCCAGGATTGGCGGCATCCACATTCACTGTCACAGCCTCCCTGGCACCCATTGTCAGGCTCATTGCCACAGCTGCAAGAAACAAAACCTTCCTCATATATTCTGATACATATATTTCCGATTGTCTGCAAAGATAGCAAACTGAAGCATTTCTTCAAATATTAAATCCAGTTTTGCACAACTTGCATGTAAGTCTTCGCCATTATTAACTAACTTTGTACGCGTAATTTGCATTTACGACGGCAGAGAGTATGGTTCACCCGATAGGCATTACAGTATTTTTTCTCATTGCACCGGCTCTGGTCCTGATGCTGTGCAGACGGAGCAGGATGTTCGGCAAGATGGGACCGGTGCTGACCCTGTACCTGGCAGGAGTCATTGTAGGCAATTTGGGAATCATCCCCGGAATCACGTTCCCTGAAGCCGTTTCCACCGTCCAGCATACCCTATGCAGCATTTCCGTGCCGCTTGCCATACCGCTGATGCTGCTCGGCTGCACCTTTGACAGGAAGAATGCCGGCGGCAATATCGTATCGATGCTGTCATGCTTCGCAGCAGTCATCATCGCAGTCATCGCGGGATATTTCATATTCAGAAATGCCATCGGCTCAAGCTGCATGCGTGCAGACGGAGCCGCTAAAATAGCCGGTGTGATGACAGGAGCATACACGGGCGGAACCATCAACATGGCAGCCCTGAAGACTATGCTCAACGTCACGGAAAGCACCTATCTGTTGCTCAACGGATACGACATGCTCATGGGATTCCTGTTTCTGATCTTTACCATATCAGTGGGTATCAAGCTGTTCCGCTTCGTTCTAAGGGACAGAGGCACACACAATGACACAATTGAAGAACAGAAGAGTGACGACAATCCGTACAAGGGGCTCGGCACAGCCAAAGGTCTCCGCACGCTGGCTGTCCTCACCGTATATTCACTGGCAGTGTGTGCATTGGGTTACTGCGTAACACTCCTGTTTCCGAAGGTCCCGATGATGACGGTGTTCATCCTTGCAATCACGACATTCAGCATTGCCTCTTCGTTCATCACCAGATTGAGAAATCTGCCGTACAGTTATGACATCGGCATGTACCTCATATATATATTCAGTATCACCGTCGCCTCAATGGCAGATGTCAGGACACTTGACTTCGCCGGTGGAATATGCGTTTTGGGATATCTGGCATTCATCATATTCGTATCGCTGGCCATCCACATGCTGATATCCAGGCTTTGTCATGTGGATGCTGACATCGCTGTCATCACATCGGTAGCACTGCTTTGCTCACCGCCATTCGTACCGATGATTTCGGCAGCCATGCGCAACCGCCGCGTCCTGGCAGCGGGCCTTGCCATCGGTATTGTCGGATATGCCGTTGGCAATTATCTCGGATTCGGCATATACCGTCTTTTTTGCGAATGACCGCAGCATCCTACATAATATCACATGATTATGAAGATAACATTTATTGGCGCAGGCAATATCGGTGGTGCGACTGCCATCGGTCTGGCCACTCTCGGGGCAGCAAAGCCTGAAGACATCACTGTAACTGCAAGACACCGCAATCACCTGGAACGGTTCAGAAAATACGGAATGCAGACATCCACCGACAATCTGAGCGCGGTACATGGCGCAGACATAGTAGTATTTGCCGTCAAGCCGTGGCAGATGGAGGAGATGCTGAAAAATGTGCGCCAGGGCCTCGACTACAGCCGGCAGATTCTCGTTTGCGAAGCCCCCGGCATATCGGCAGCAAACCTTCTGGAATGGCTCGGCACCGACAGCAGCGGTTGCAGACCGTCCATCGCATATGCCATCCCGAACACCGCCATCGAGATTGGTGAGAGCATGACGTTCCTCTCCCCCATCACCGCAACCGATGCACAGATGCAGCTGCTCAAGTCCATCTTCGACAAGGCCGGAAAGACGGAGATTGTCCCGACAGACAAGATGCTGGCTGGTACGAGCGTAGCGTCCTGCGGCATTGCGTATGCCATGCGGTACATCTCGGCATCTGCCGAAGGTGCCAGAAAGTTGGGACTCGATGAAAGCTGTGTCAACGAGGTGGTATGCCAGACCGTAAGCGGCGCATCCGCACTCATCTCCAATCACAAATCCGAGCCGGAAGCGGAGATAGACCGTGTCACAACTCCCAACGGGCTGACCATCCGGGGACTGGAGGCTATGGAGAACGCAGGTTTCTCCAAAGCGGTGCTCAAAGGGCTGACAGTAAACAAATCGCCCAGGCAGCGCATCGTCGTCAAGGTGGGAAGCAATGTCCTGTCGCGAGCTGACGGCACACTGGACACGACCCGCGTATCGTCCATCGTAGATCAGATAGTCGAAGCCCGCAGGGGCGGTTACGATGTCCTGCTGGTCACCAGCGGTGCCGTGGCCTGCGGACGTTCCATAATACATCAGGACAATCGTCTGGACGATGTCCAGCAGCGCCAGCTGTACTCCGCAGTCGGCCAGGTACGGCTCATGGAACACTATTACAAGTTCTTCATGGAGTACGGCGTGAACATCGGTCAGATTCTGACGACAAAGAAGAATTTCTCAGGCAAGCGCGAGTACGCGAACCAGAGCAACTGTATAGAGACGATGCTTCGCAGCGGAGTCGTTCCCATTGTCAATGAAAACGATACGGTCAGCATCAAGGAACTGATGTTCACCGACAACGATGAACTCTCCGGCCTCGTGGCCACAATGATAGGTGCAAGCAAGCTGATTCTTCTGACCAATGTGGACGGTATCTTCGACGGCGACCCGTCCGACCCGTCCTCACATCTCATACCGCGCATCCATGTGGGTGATGACATTGAACAGTACGTAAGCGAGAAGAAGAGTCCGATGGGCCGTGGCGGAATGACATCGAAGAGCCACATAGCCGCCCAGACCGCTGCCGCCGGTATCAGCGTCATCATTGCCAACGGCAAGCGCGACGACATCCTGACCGACCTTCTGAGAGACCCTGACAACACCGTTCACACCGAATTCACACTCTGATATTTACGTATGAAAGAGCTGTTCCAGAAAGCAAAATCAGCCTGCAGGTCGCTTCTGAGCCTTACAGACGAAGAGAGAAACAAGTTGTTGCTGAGTCTGGCTGATGCGATAGAAACGTCATCTGCCGATATTCTGCAGGCCAATGCCATTGACCTGGCTGCAATGGACCCGGCGAACCCTCTGTACGACAGGCTGATGCTTACCGGAGACAGACTTCGCGGCATCGCCTCGGATATGCGCAAGGTAGCCGGCCTGCCATCACCGTTAGGCCGCACCCTTGCCGACCGCACTCTGCCCAACGGCCTGCATCTCAGGAAGGTAAGCGTCCCGTTCGGTGTCATCGGAGTCATCTACGAGGCCCGTCCGAATGTCACTTTCGATGTATTCTCGCTATGTTTCAAGAGCGGCAATGTGACTGTGCTGAAAGGCGGCCGCGATGCCGACAACAGCAACCGTGCCGCAGTCGGACTCATCCGCCGCATACTCGCTGCGCACGGCGTTGACGAAAATGCCGTTACCCTGCTCCCCGCCACTCACGAGTCGGCCCGCGAACTGCTCGAAGCCACAGGATACATCGATCTCGTCATCCCACGCGGAGGGCGCAAACTCATCGACTTCGTACGCGACAACGCCAAGGTACCGTGCATCGAGACCGGTGCAGGAGTCGTTGACCTTTATCTCGATGCCTCCGCCGACCTGGAGATGGCCATCCCTGTCATCCGCAATTCCAAGACCCGCCGCGTGAGCGTGTGCAACGCGCTGGACTGTCTCATAATACATTCCTCGCGTCTGTCCGACCTGCCGCAGATAGCTGCCGCCATGCCCGAAGTCACGATATACGCAGACTCCCGCGCATACGCCGCACTGCAGGGCAATACCCCTGCCGACCGTCTCAAGGAAGCCACGCCCGACACTTTCGGCACCGAATTCATGGATTACAAGATGGCCGTGAAGACCGTTGACAGCATTGGCGAAGCCTTGGAGCACATCGCCGCCTACGGTTCCGGACACAGCGAGTCCATCATGACTTCCGACACGGAGAGCGCCGCCCGTTTCCAGCGCGAAGTCGATGCCGCCTGCGTCTATGTGAACGCCCCGACCAGCTTCACCGACGGAGCCCAGTTCGGTCTGGGTGCCGAAATAGGCATCAGCACCCAGAAACTCGGAGCCCGCGGTCCGATGGCCCTGGAAGAAATCACCACCTACAAGTGGCTCATCACCGGCACCGGCCAGCTCCGCCAGTGACCATCATAGCAGCTCGGCGAGTTTTTCCGCAAGTTCTTCGCCCCGCAGATCCTTGGCTACGATACATCCTGTACTGCAGTCAATCAGGAAGTTGGACGGAACGGAGTTGATGTTGTACTGACGGGCGACCTCGTTCTGCCAGTAATTCAGGTCACTCACGTGAATCCAGTTCATTTCATTGTTCCTGACAGCGTTTACCCATGCTTCTCTGTCCTGGTCAAGAGACACACCGAGAATCTGGAATCCCTTGGGAGCATATTTCGCATACGCGTCCTTCATATATGGCAGTTCGCCCATGCACGGTCCGCACCATGATGCCCAGAAGTCTATCAGGACATATTTGTTGGCCGGATCCGAAATTACGTCCTTTGCCGATACCGGATTGCCGTCCGCATCGTTCTGGGTGAAGTCAAGATATGGTTTGCCTATCGCAAGGGCGAGTCTGGAATTTGCCGCATTATAGACAGACTGCCACCCGGATGACAGCTTCACATTATCCGGGAACATATCCAGTATTTCAAGTGCGGCTTCCATCTCGCCATCAGAATCAGAGTAAGCATCAAAAATGCTGTTCAGACAATATACCCCGAACCAGTTGTCCAAATTTGCCTTCAGACGGCCCTCGAAGTCGATATCATCATATCTGATTCCACCGTCCTCCGACTCCTTCTGCAGTTCCGTCAGGTCTGACTGGAATTTGTAAAAAGCATCATTTGCCTTAGTGCCTTTTACTCCATACTCATTTCCGTCAATCCTGGCCATCTGCATCTTTCCGGGTTCCAGCAGGAACAGGCAATGTCCTAAACTGTCCGAATGAAAAACCATTCCTTCACGCACCATCAGCAACAATGAATCGGACGCAGGCGTAATAAGCGCCAGATGCATAGTATCGACCTGGCCGCTGAATGTAAAACTGCCGTTATGCAATGGTACAATTGATATAACAGGTTCATCGCTTTCCACATTCAGCAATACGGCTGAATCGCACAGCAGGCACTGCGAATTCTCGAATGTGCCGCTGATTGTGTAGCTGTTACCGACATTTTCCGTGCAGCCGCAGACCATTGCCGCAAGTGCTGCCATCATCATATATTTTCTCATAAAACCCACTTCTATACAGTTACTTAATCTCTATTGACAACAAATACCGGCAGCTCAAACGGTTTGTGACAGATGGTACCCGTCAGTTTGTAGCCGAGGCTGACTTTTCCTGCTATGACATCCTCATACGCCATAGCATCCATAGTTTTCTCGTATTCCGAATAACTGACCTTCATCTTGTCCATGTCAACAGGCGGGAACACGAATATCGGACAGGTTGAAACATAGTCTCCGCTTCGGGTGAAATCCTCGTCCAGAGGTGCACCGTCAACACGTATCGGAGCTATCTCCGTGCCGTCCGGAGCAATCAGTTTCAAATCGCTGCCGATGTGGCAGGGGAACGACCAGTTGGAGCGGATGAGAATATCCATTGTCAGTGCAAGTTCATCCGGACCGGCTTCCATTCTGCCGACGGAAATATAGACAGGCTGGTATGTACCCTCCACTTCTATCTGCGTGGTGCCTGACGGATTCAAGACCTCCACATTGTCGAAACGATGATCCCCGTCGGATACTTTGACACCCTTCATCGCATAATTGAACGAGCCCTCGCCGTCAACCACATCAAACTCCACAGCATCGGCAGGCACAGCCTCGAAATGATATGCGCCATATACCAATCCATTCTCCGGCACCCAGCACAGATTGCCGTTTGCATAACCGTATTCGGCAGTCCACGGGATTCTGTTGAATTCGGGCAGTCCCTCATCGCTGATCTGCCTGTAACGCTTGCCGTCCGCAATAATCTCCATTCCGGTATCCGCTCTGTGCCACTGAAGCCTGTGACAGCTGGAGTGATAAGTCATCACCAGCTCGTCCTTGCCGAATACGATTTTGTCAATATTGGCGAAATTGTTATAGAAGGACTCCGGATGCTCCACAACCTTGAGTGCGCCTTTCAGGAACGACTCCTGCAGATCGTAGTTCAGCATATCAGCCACCTCCTGCAATGTATGTCCGGCAAATGCGGCTGTGCTCTCAGGCAGTGTAGGTAGAACTGTAATCTTGTAACTGCCTTTTTCCTTGGCTTCGCAGCTTCTGGCTCCATTGCCCAGCTTTGCCTCCGTATCCTTCTCGCCCTTGATTTCGGCAAGCAGATTCTGAAGCACATCCTGCCTCCCCATTGATGACATCAGCTCACATACCGAGAATGTGCGCACACCGCGGCACAGTGCGATATCCATCATCTGTGCGGCATCCTCCCAGCTCATATTCCTGTCCGGATAGAATGCGACATACTGGATGTCAAGCAATGTAATCCACTTGCAGACATCATCGGCAGTGCCGCACTGAGCCTCCAGACCATTGTGCTCGAACACGTAGGTACCGTCATCCATCGCATAGATGCGGCCGTACTTGTATCTGGAATAGTATGTCTCCTCGCTCTCTCTGTCCGTGGCTACGACTATGGCGCGTATGCCATTGGCCTCCAGCTGTTCCAAAGTAGGACGGATGAGTTCAAGTCCTGTCTTGCGCACGGAACCGATGCCTTCGTACTCGGACAGTATGATGGTGGAACGGAATATCGGCCGCTCCTCGGAATAGTTCACCAGATAAGCGGCCAGTTCGTCCGTAGTGCTCATGGCCTCATCGCTGAAGATGTTGACGCGGACATTTCCGTCAGCGTGCGGATGGAGATTCGCCCCGCCCCACATATACCAGCTGAACTTGCCTGCGCCGTAACGTTCGTCCAGCAGTTGCAGTGAATCACCGAACTGATTGCGTTCGGGAGCCTTGTATCGGCCGCTGCCGATGTTAACGAGCGAAGCCGGAGCTCCGCTGACAGCAGTTTTGCCGCTCTGCGAGGGAGCGCAGTCATAGACCGTCACGCCAAATGCCATCAGCATCACAATCACAACGACCGGTGCAAACAGCGCCTTCAGAGCGTGCGTCTTCTTTGAATCTTTTCTGTTCATCATAAATATTCTGTTTGATAGATTGAATTTCTTGAAATGATTTGCCACACTGTAACCGTTCTGCGATGCCACCTTGCCCAGCAGCATATACTGATACTGACGGACATCTGCGCCACCAGCCAGCACGCATTCATCGGCCTGATACTCATGGACGTTCTGCAAGTCACGGCGCAGCAGATAGACCGTCGGATTGAACCACTGTGCCGAGGATAGCAGATCTGCCACGAGCAGGTCCATGGAATGCCCGAAACCGACATGAGCCATCTCATGACTGATGATTGTCCCTCTGGCATCAGACCCGTAATCGGCCGTACCCAGCACGATGTTCTTCATCCAGCTGAACGGCGTAACATCACGATCCGTCACCACGATACGCACGCCACATCTGTTTTCCACAGTTCTCCCAAAACGCAGCAGCCGTCTGACGACCAATACGGACCAAAGCGTGCGTAACAGGAAGAACAGACAGCCCACCGTCCAGATTGCCAGCAGGACCGATGCAGGATTGACAGCATCCACTCTCTGTCCGGCATCAGCAATCATCTCCATTGCCGGAACTCCGGCAGCATTGTTGTTTTCTGTATCAGCAATTCTTTCGGCTGTAACATTGCTTGCAGCCTGTGCTTCATCAGCAGTCCGGTCCCTTCCCTGTTCTGCCAAGTCAGTCACTGTACCCGTTTCTACAGACGACATTGCCATTGTCACATCCTCCTGCGGACTGTTCCGATCAGAAGATGCCGAATATTCCGGCAGAAGGAATTCCGGCGGTGCGCTCCACAGCCCCTGTACAATTGCCCCCTTGTTCTCTGCCGGAGACTCGCGATGAACAGTTATCACACAGCACGGCAGTATGAATGACGCCACCAGCATACCGAGCAGCAGCCCCCTGTTCAGGCTATGAAATGTCTCCCGTCTCATCAGCAGACGATACAGGATGTAGAATAATGCCAATGTCACACCAGCCTTCAGCAGGTATGTCAGCAAAACGACCGATTGGGAAACAGGCAACACTTCCATATAATAAGGTAGATTAATACAAAAAGTTATTTCTCACTGCCCCGCTCTATCTGTTCGATAAGGCCCTTCAGCTCCTCCAGAGTGATTTTCTCATCCTGAACCAGCGCTGACACTGCGTTCAGGTACGAATTGCCGAAGCACTTGCCAATCAATGTATCCAGATTAATTTTGCTGAACTCCTCACGGCTGACAGCAGCGTAATACCGGAATGTCCCGGATACGGCCTCATGCCCCACATAGCCATTGGCCTCAAGTGTGCGCACCTGAGTGGAGAGTGTATTGAAATGTGGTTTCGGCTCATCGTAATGCTCCTGCAGTTCCTTCACGAACATAGGTCCCTTCTCCCAGAACAGGTTCATAATTACCTCCTCCTTTTTTGTAAGTCTTTTCATCGTCTTCATATTTTAGTATTTGCAAATGTAAAACCAAAAATTTTAGTTTGCAAGTTAAAACTAAAAAAATCAAGTAGAAGTTTTGACAATTCCAGCTTACTTTTGGTTACGGCTTTTATCACGGCAGTCTTCTGACTGCAAAAGCGGAAATAGATATCAGGACACATCCAGTAACTGAAGTATTGCTCCTTCTTCGACAATCAATCTTGTCACAAAATCTTTCGGTTTTCTTACCAACT